>JAKSUT010000025.1 GCA_024408705.1 bacterium
GTTAAAAAGTGTTATGTTTTAATTCGGCCAGAGGTGTAAAAAATGTCATTTCAGAAATTTACGTCTCTATTGTTATTAATGTCGTTTATCCTATTGGTTGCAGTTTCTACAACTGCTTGCACACAAGAGAAGAGTTCTGGACTTATTGAACATCATTCAAGGCTTGCAAACGTAGAAAACTCAAGAATTGTTCATTTAGGTACATCTGATTACAGAGTAAATGCACAATTTGGACCAAGCGATCCGGTATTCGATTTAAACAATTTGAGATAAAAATTTTTTGGTATTTTTTTGGAATGAGAGGGTTATTTGAATGAATTATTGTATAGTTTACACTATACGGTGATTTTAATCTCTTATGTTTGCTTTAATAATATCTGAAATCCATGGAAGGTAGCTGTATTGTCCTTGAAAACAAGTAAATGCAAGATAGAACAATATAGCATATATACATCCTTGAATAAATGAGAAGCCAAAGAAGAATGGCGCATTTAAGTAGAATGTTATCTGTAAAATTATTTGATTGATTATAGGTATTATGCTTAAAATATTAAGTACAAGGTTAAGGATTTGGCAAAGTAAGAAGTAAGTTATAGCTAAAAATATTGATTGAAATATATGGTATTTTAGATAAGGTCTAATAGATTTTTTTGTAAAAATACCTATTAAAAGCCAAATAAAACCAACAAAACCAAATGTTATATAACTAAATGCTGCAATGATTTTCTCCATTAATAATGGTTGTGTGTATTTATTTTGCATTTTTATCTTCTTTCTTTTTTCTCTTTATTTTGAATAAATTTTTTATTTTATAATAAAATCTTTCAAAACGAGATGGATTTCTTCCTACAACTCTTCTGTAGAATAATTCGCTATGAATCTTTTTTAGCTCTTCTTTTTTTTTTATTTTATTATCTTCATCAATAATAAATTCGTCTAAAATTTGTAAATATATTAATTTGTATTCGTCATTATCAGGGGACATCCTGATAGCTTCTCTATACGATTTCAGTGCAGCGTGGAAATCTCTTTGCATATACAAAGCATTTCCTTTTGACATGTGTGCGATTGAATCTTTGTAGTCATATTTGATTGCTTTTTCGTATGCACCTATTGCTTCTGGGAATTGTCCCATATCATAATATAAATTTCCTAAAAGCAAATGAGCGGTGTGAGTTTTTGGCTCTTCTTCAATTGCTTTTTTGTATAATTCGATTGCATCTTTGAATAATTTAAATTCGCCTTTTGCAATAGCATAATCTATATAAACATCATAGTTTCTGCCTTCGACTTTAAGTGCTTTTTCAAAATAATCAAAAGCTTCTTTTTTCTTTTTCATTAAGACAAGTGCTTTTGCGATATATACCAAAACTTCTTTGTTATCTGGATATTTGTCTAATATTTTTTTATAGCAAGCAAAAGCTTTGTCATAAATATTAAAATGTGTGTAAATATTTCCTAGCCCAACGTTTGCAGTGATATCGTTAGGGTCGAAAAGAAGTGCTTTTTTATAATAAATTTCTGCTTCTACATGGTTTTTGAAATCTCCGAAAAGTTGTCCTATTGCGGTATAAATTTCTTTTTCAGGAGCGTTCAAATCTAATGCTCTGTTGTATCTTTCAAGAGCTTTGTCAAAGTTTTTTAATTCTGCATAAATATTACCAGTGTTGTAATATATTGTGTAATTTAACGGTTCTAATTCTTCTGCTTTTTTGTAATATGCAAAAGATTTTCTGTAATCTTTTTTGTATGACCAAAGGCTTCCGATATTGATTAAAGCCAAAACATCATCAGGTTTTATTTGTAATAGAGTTTCATAAGTTGAAATCATATTATCAAATTTTGAATCAATTGCATAAAGATTTGCCAAAGTGTGATAATTTTCCACATTTTTAGGATCTTTTGCAATTGCTAATATTGTATCTTTTATTTCTTTTTCGACGTTTTTTGTATCCATAGTTTATATTGTATATGTTTTTTAAATTTTTAGCAATATTTTTATTGATAATTTACATGATATAATGTAGATGAGTTTTATGTATTAAAAAGGAATTTTGTTTTTATGTCTATAAAAAAAGTTTTAAAATATGGTGAACCTTCTTTAAGACAACCATCAAAAGAAGTTTTTAAAGTTTCAAAAAAAGTAAAAGAACTTGTGCATGATTTGTTAGATACAATGTATGCTCAAAATGGAGTTGGTCTTGCAGCACCACAAATTGGAGAAAACGTAAGAGTTTTTGTTATTGATGTTTCTAGTAATAATGAACCTTTAAATCCAATGGTGTTTATTAATCCAAAAATAATAAAAAAATCAGGTGCTTTTTTGAGTAGTGAAGGTTGTTTGAGTTTTCCAAATGTTTTTGCAGATGTAAGAAGATATGAAAACGTTATGATAAAAGCAATGGATTCAAACGGAAAAAGTTTTGTATTAGAAGCAAAAGATGGAACATTGCTTGCAAAAGCTATTCAACATGAGTTTGACCATTTAGACGGAATTTTATTTATAGACCACGTAAGAAATAGATTTGATTTAGAAACAAAATTAAAAGAACAAAATCTTCCAAATCTTGAAGTTGATAAACTTATTGACGAACCTGAATTAGAAGAAAAAATTTCAGCAGATATTGAGGCTATGAAAAAAGCAGAAGAAAAAGAGGATTAATGATAAAAGTTGTATTTTGTGGAACTCCTGATATTGCATTAAAATCATTGGATTATCTTAATAATTCAAGTAATATTGAAGTACAAGCAGTTATTACTCAACCTGATAGACCTTCAGGTAGAGGTCAAAAATTACTTCCATCACCGATAAAAAAATATGCAACAGAACATAATATCCCTGTTTTTCAGCCAAAATCAATAAGAAAAGAATTGGATATTCAAGAAGAAATTAAAAAATTACAACCTGATTTCTTTGTTACTTTTGCGTTTGGTCAAATTCTTTCACAAGAAGTTTTAGATATTCCAAAATATGAAACTATCAATCTTCACGCTTCATTACTTCCTGCATATAGAGGTGCTGACCCAATTCAAAGAGTATTGATAAACGGTGAAAAGCAAACAGGTATTTGCACTATGATTACAGAAGTAGGTCTTGATTGTGGTGATGTTTGCAAAAAAGAAATTATTGATATTCCTGATAAAATGAATTTTGAAGATTTATATAATATTATTTCTGAAAAATCTCCAAAACTTATTGAAGAAACTTTAATTGGATTAGTAGAAAATACAATTATGCCTGAAAAACAATCAGAAGAAGGTGTTTCAAATGCTCCAAAAATTAAAAAAGAAGAAGCAAAAATTGATTGGACTTTTTCAGCAAGACAAATTCATAATTTAGTAAGAGGTTTGTACAAAGCTCCTTGCGCACATTGTTTTTATAATGGCAAAATGTTAAAACTTATGCAAACAAAAATTTTGGATGAAACAACGACCGGTATCGGCGGAAAAGTTTTAGCTATTACAAAACAAGGTATAGAAGTTCAAACAACCAAAGGAGTGTTGCTTGTAGAACAAGTAAAACCTGAAGGTAAAGGTATAATGAATTCAAGAGATTGGGCAAACGGTTCAAAAATTAAAGCAGGTGATATTTATGACTAAAGGTATCAGAGGTGCAATTACTGTTGATGAAAATACAGAAGATGCAATCAAAAATTCGACTATTGAACTTTTGTCAAAAATGATTGAAGAAAATTCAATAAATATTAGCGATATTTCACACGTTATTTTTACTCTTACAAATGATTTGAATGCTGCGTTTCCAGCAAAGTTTGCACGTTTGAATTTGGGCTTTGATAAGGTTGCTATGATGTGTTATCACGAATTAGATGTTCCAAATTCTTTGCCAAAATGTTTGAGAATATTGATTGTTTTGAATTGTTCAGATGATTTTGAACCAAAATTTGTTTATTTAAAAGGTGCTGAAAATTTAAGAAGGTAAATATATTTTTAATTCTTCTTTGAGTTGTAAATTTCTTTTGAAACCTTTATAAAATGTTTTTAGCATACTTTTAATTTCTCCTGATTGAAACCAATATAAATAATATAAAGTATATTGTTTAGGAAATGGAAATACTGTCCAAGGTTTTATATATCCGTAATAGTGATTTATGTATGCTTTGTCATTCCATTTAATTTCATTGGTAGAATGATTTAGAACGTTTTGGAAATACATAAATGAAGCGGTATTCCATTTTGAATCAAGAGAAAGAATTTTGTTTTTAAAAATGATATTGTAAGCATCTTGGTCGATTGGTGGAATATTGGTATCTGTTTCTTTTATTTCGCTAAGTGCTTTTTTTGTATATTCTAAAACTTTTTCTTCTGCTTTTTCTTCACGCCATTTTTTTAGGTTTATAAGTACGACTCCACCATTATATTTTCCTAAAGGACTTCTTTCTTCTATATATGGAGTCATTGCGACTGTAAAATTGTCGATATTAATGTTGTATAGTTTGCTAATGTCTTCTCTGACTAATATATCTGCATCAAGGTATAATACTTTGTCTATGTTTTGAGGTATTAAAGAACCGACTAGAATTCTTGCAAATGAAATTTTGCTTATGAAATCTATGTAGTGGTATTTTTGAGGGTTAAGTATTTTTTCGTAGTTTGAAAAATGTATAATATCAATCTTTTGTTTATGTTTTTTTTCAACAAAATCAGTGATTCTTTGTTTGTTTTTTTCTGTAATATTATCTTCTACAAGAAATATGTGAATATTTGATTTTGATTTATTATTTTTGAAAATCGAAAAAGCAGTAACTAAAAAGTAATCAACGTAATTGTTGTCGATGTTGAAATAAATATTTACTGTATTTTGGTGTTGTTGAGTAATTTCTTTTTTTTCAAAATTTGATGTTTTTATGCAAAATAAGGTTAATACAATTAAGAAAAATGCTATTAAAGATTTATTTATCAATTGTTTCTCCTTATATTTTTTTAAATTTTATTTCGTTATAAGTATTGTAGCAAAAATAGTAAAAACAAGGAAATATATCAAGTAAAAAATGTTTGTTTTTTGGGGGTGAATAATCTACATTGTAGAAAAGAATAAAATTTATGTTGCAAAAACAACAATAAAAATATTCAAAATGTATTTATGCGAAATAAATTTTTTAAAATGCTATATTTTTGACTATTTAAAAACGAATGTTATACTGTAAGTATAAGTTTTAAAAGTTGAGGTTTTATGAAAAAGATTTTAGGGATTTTGATAGTTGTATTGTGTTTTTTAATGCAGAGTTCTGTATTGGCAAAAAATGAAAATGCTATTGATAATGTAAAAAATGACAAAAAATATAAATTTGAAGTAAAAAAATCAAATAATATTTTTGAGCCTGAAGAAGTAAATAGTTCAAGCGAAAAAACTCCTGCAAATCCGTTGTATCCTGCAAAATATACTCCTGATTATATAAAAGATATTAGAGGAGAATATACTTGTAGTGCAAAAGAAGAAGTTTTTATTGTTGCTCTTGATATGTTGAAAGGTACAACAGGAGAATTTTCAAGAAATGCAATTTTGGGAAAAAATTTGACAGGAAAATCAGTAAAAATAACTTTTAAAGATTTGAAAGCTGTGAAACCTGAATATGACAGTTTTGACGCTTTGGGTTGGAGAAAAGGAAATACATTATATATTTATGTAAATCAAAAACATAATCATTCTCCGGCAATAGCGATTGCAGCACTTTTAGCTCACGAAGCATGTCACCAAGATCAATATAATTCTTTGGCAGAAGAAACTTATGCTTGGACAATGGAAGCTGCAGTTTGGTGTGAGTTGTTAGAGTTATATCCTGATTATGAATTGGGGCAAGATGCTTTGGTTCAAAGAGAAATGACTTTGAAAAAACTTTTTGAAAAAGGAAATTATACTAATAAATATATTAAAAAGACAGTTCATACAAATGAAAGCTATCAAAATATTCCTGAAACTTCTCCAGGGTTTGAAGATTTGTAGATAGCCTAAAATTTGTAAAAAAATACTATTGAAAAATTTAATTGATTAATATTAAATAAGGGTATGAAAAAACAATTTTTAATTTTTATATTCTTAGTTTTTGTTTTGTTTATGTTCAACAAAATTTTGTTGAGAGATTTTTCGACAAATACAACTGTTACAACAGATGACTTGTTGAATAAACAAAAAGTTACTTCTCAAAAATTGTTTGAAAAAAATTGGCGTGTTATCAGAGATAATTTTTATGACTCAAAACTAAACGGTCAAGATTGGTCTTATTGGAAAAAACATTACGCAGGTAAAATTTTAACTGACGAAGATGCAAATGTTGCAATAAACACAATGATAGAAAGTTTGGACGATCCATATTCAAAATATTTAGACAAAAAATCTTATTCTGAGCAAACTTCTTCTATAAGTTCAAAAATAACAGGTATTGGTGTAAATATTACTGAACATTCAGGAAAAACACTAGTAGTTAGTGTTATTGAAGGCACTCCTGCACAAAAAGCAGGCATAAAAAGTGGTGATTTGGTCGTAAAAGTAAATGGTAAAGACATAACAGGCTATAAGATTGAACAGGTTGCAGATATTGTAAGAGGACCTGAAGGTACATCAGTTCAACTGACAATATTGAGAAAGAAAAAAACACTAGTAAAAAATATTGTAAGAAAAGAAATAAAAATTAAGACTGTAAAAAGTAAAATTTTAAATGATATTGGTTATATTCAGATTTTGAGTTTTATTGGAACAACGACATCTGATGAATTTTTGTCAGCTTTGGACAAAACAAAAGATACAAAAGGTTTGATTATAGATTTGAGAGGTAATGCAGGTGGCTTGCTTCCAAATGCTGTATTTATTTCAAATTTGTTTATTTCAAAAGGCAATATTGTAAGTATTGTAGGAAGAAGTGGTATAAAACGTAATGTTTATGCACAAAAAAATACATCAGTGATTGATAAACCTGTGTTGTTACTTGTTGATGAAGGTTCTGCAAGTGCAAGTGAAATCTTTTCAGGTGCTTTAAAAGATTATCATAAAGCGACATTGGTGGGTACAAAAACTTTTGGAAAAGGTATGGTGCAAAAAATTATACCAATGCCGAATGAAACAGGTTTGAATTTGACTATTGCAAAATATCTTACTCCTCAAGGTCATGATATAAATAAAAAAGGTATAGAGCCTGATGTAGTTGTGAAATTTACTGAACGTGATATTAAACAAAAAAGAGATGTTCAGTTAAATAAAGCAAAAATTATGATGTCTGAAATGATTGCACAGAACAAAAACTAGACTATTTGTTTTTTTTTAAGGTTGATGAAATGTTGAAAGTTGTGTTATACTAGACCTATAAGTTTTTTTATAATCGCATTTTAAATATCATCGTATACAATTAGTGTTGAAAGATAATCATGGAAGACAATCAGTTTAGAGACAATGAAGAAGAAAATGTTCTTTTTGTAGAACATGGAAAAACAAAAGAGGACAAAAAAAGAGCTTTGTTTGCATTGTGTAGTGCTTTAAAAGAATTACATAATAATGATGATGATTAATAATTTATAATAGCAAATTTTTGCAAAAAAAAGGCCTGTTTTTTGAACCGGCCATGGAATGCAAAATTTTTCTTGAATTCCTCGTAATGTGAAGTGTGTGTATTTTGAAAGTGAAATGAAAATCTTTTTTAGTTTTTGTTTTCGGCTTTTGTTTTGCCTTACACTATTATAAAAACATTGGTATAAAAAATATTGCTTTTTTATATACAGTTTGTATATATTTTTGTAATATTTCTTAATGATTGATAAAACTATTGTGGTTATTGTAGAATTAAAAGAGTTATTTCAAGGAGAAAAACATTGAAAATATTAATATCAAATGATGATGGTGTATATGCAAATGGAATAAATGTGTTAGCTTCTGTCTTATCAAAGGATAATGAAGTTTATGTAGCTGCACCTGATAAAGAAAGAAGTGCAGCGGGACATTCCTTGACTTTAAATATGCCTTTGCGTGTTGATAGTATGTCTACTTTTGCGAATGTTAAAAAACGTTGGGCTATATCTGGAACACCGAGTGATTGTGTAAAACTTACAGTGGCAGCAATTATGGAAGAAGATGAAAAACCAGATATTATTATTTCTGGTATAAATCACGGACAAAATTTAGGTTCTGATATTTTGTATTCGGGAACTGTAAGTTGTGCAATGGAAGGTGCGATGATTGGTATTCCAAGTATTGCTGTTTCTTTAGCTAGTAAAAAAATAGAAAAAGAAGATTTTAGATTTTCTGCCGAATTTATAAGTTCTTTGATTAAAAAGTTACAAGATAAAAAGTATAAATTTCCAAAGAAAACAATTTTAAATATTAATATTCCTGCAATTCCAGAAGATGATATTGTTGGTGTAAAGATTACTAAACTTGGAGATAAAATGTTCACTGATGATTATGAAAAACGTGTTGATCCAAGAGGAAAAGTTTATTATTGGCTTGCAGGTACGTTGATAAACGATAATATCGAAGCAAAAAGTGATTTTGAGGCCATAAAAAATAATTATATTTCTATAACTCCGGTTACTTATGAAATGACAAGAAATGATGCTATGAAAGATTTGAACTCTCTTTTATGTGATGATAATTCGTGTGAGTGGCTTTAGTTTTCCACAAGATTATCAATTTCTATTGTGTATCTGATTATCGCGTTTGCAAGAAGTAAAAGATAAGGGTTTACTTCTGTTAGATTCGACATAGTTACTTTTGCTTGCGGTTTTGGACTTGTGCTTTCGGTGTGTTTTTCTTCTTTTTTTTCAAAGTCGATATTTGTTTGGATTGAATGTGTCTTTTCTTCGTCTTTTATTTTTTGCAAAAGAATTTTTTGTGGAAAGTTTTCAACGCAATTTATGAGTATGTCAAAATCATTTATCCCTTTTGTAACTATTAAAATTTTTATATTTCCGTAGTTTCTTGTTGAAATTAGAATTGTTAAAACAGTTTCGTCTTCATTGCCTTCTTCTTTTTTATTTTCTATTTCAAGTTCAAAATCTACACCTTCTTGCAGAGGAAGCCAAGGAAGATATAAAAGCATAAAGTTTTTTAGTGCTTGGGTTTGAGATTCTTGTCCTGTTGCTGATGTGCTTGCGTTTAAAAATTTCATCGCATCTTTGATTTGAGATAAATCGCTTATGCCATTTCTTGAAGCTTCCGCCATTGCTGATATAAGTTTGGTCATAGCTTCTTTTCCACCATCTTGCATAATTTTTGCAAGTGTGGAAAGTTTTATATTTGAATTTAAAAGTTCTGAAAGTTGTTTTGTCGCAGTTTCTGAACTTGTTTTTTGCAGCATTGTCAAAACTTGTTCCATATCTTTTGGCAAATTCATTATTTCTTTCAAATAAAGACTTCTTTTGGTGTTTGCCATTTCATTCATACGTAGTGTATTGAGTGCAGGGTAATTAAAATTATTAAAAATATGTTTTGGTTGTGGTGCAATATTTTTGGCAAGTTGGTTTAGTGGAGCATTTTGTGTCGGTTGAATATTTTTTGCCCCATTAATTGCAGTTCCTTGTTGAAAAGGTTTTATTGAATTATTAAAGTTATTGTCAGGGAAATTTACCATATTTTTATTATGTATATAAATTCTTATTTTTGCAACAAAAAAGCGAAGTTTTAACTTCGCTTTTTTGTTTAATGATTTTTACGTTTTCGTCAAACTAAAAACCAGCTTCATCTTCATCTAAAATCCAACCATTTGTTAAATCAACTCTTAGTGGTTTTAGAAGTTTTACAACTACTGTTCCTTTTGGATATACAGTAAGTTTTTCACCTTTGAATACTTTTCTTAAGAAAGCAACGAACCAGTTTTTGTTTTTGATAACGCTACCTGTTGCGCTCAATTCAGTTCTTTGGTCGTTTAGTGTTGTGATTGTTTCGTTTTCAAGAACAAGAACACCATTTCTAACAAATAGTCTTCCTTTTCTTACATCAACAAGTTTTCCTTGAAGGTCAGTTCCTTCATATACAAGAATGAAGTGATCTCTTGTAACATAGTTTCTTGGTGCTTTTGCCATGTAAAGTTCACCATTTCCTGAATATTGAGAGCTTATACCTTTTTCAAGTTGAATAGGAATTAAGCAACCTGCAGGAATTGTACCGATTGAACCTTGAACGTAAGCTTCAGGAATAACGAAACCTTCACCTGTTTTTTTACGCATTGCTTCTGCTAATTTTTTGTTTGGATTTAATTTTGCTTGTTCAATCATATTTTTCAATAAAACAGCGATTTCTGCTCTAGTTGCAGGTTTGTTTGCATTAAGCATATATGGTGAATTTGGAACATGTACGTTCATATCCAAAATTTCTGCTTTACCTGCGTAAATTAAATACCAGCTTGGAGTTTGTGCTAAATCTTTGTATTTATGTAAAACTTCTTTTGCTTTTTGTGTTGTGATATTTTCTGTTGTAAGAGCATTTACGATAACTGAAACTGCTTCTGCGTGAGAAACATTGTCGTCAGGTCTGAAAGGTTGTCCTTGTGGAGGACAAGAAATTAGTTCAAAGTATAATGCTCTTTGAATCATATCGTATGCCCAGTGGCTAGTTGTTATGTCTGTAAAGTTTACAGGTTGAGCAACAGTTGTGTGTTGTTGTCCCAAAGCCCATATAGCCATTGATGCAAATTCTGCTCTTGTTACGTTTTCATCAGGTTTAAATGTTCCATCTGGATAACCAACGATAACATTCTTTTGAGATAATTCTTTAATTTGTGCTGCAGCCCAATGTGTTGGTGCTACATCAGGAAACATTGCGACTTGTTTTGCTTGAGCGTTTGTTGTTGCTAGCATCAATGCAAAAAGTCCTAAAAATAACTTAGTAAAACACTTTTTCATTTAATTACTCCTTATTTTCTAGCTATTTGATTTATACCATGAATATTTTTTTACTTCAAATAATCTTTAAAATTTTTTTTCTCTATTTTGTAGCCACAACCTTCGTGTAGTTCTCCTGCGTATCTGATGAATTTTGCAGGATATTTTTTACACATTTTAAGTCTTTTATCATATATTGTGCAAAGTCCTTGAGGTGAAACATATTTGCATGCAAAAATTAAATTTCCGAATTCGTCTTTGCCTTTTATATAAAATCTTTTGTATTCGGGAAAGAAGAATTGAGTTACTTTAAATTCTTTTTCTGTATAGGTGTCAAAGCTATACATATAGTTGCAACATTTTCCACATTTTTTACAACTTCCTGTAATTTTGTATTTCAATCTTTCAGGAACAAAATATGATTTTATTTCATTTATTATGCTAAAAATTAGGTCTTTCATAGTAAGTTGTTTTTTTTATTTATGGTAGAATTTATTTAGTTATTATTAATAATATTATATATCAATATAATATTAAGTATAAAGATGGATTAGAAAAAATGAGTGAATTTCAAGTTCCAAAAAGAATTAAAAAGGCAAAGAAACCTGTAAATCCGCAAATTACAAACGGTTTTGTTTTTGTGGTTTCTGTTGTATTAGCTATTTTAGTAGCATTTAAATTATATTTAGTTTCATTACCTCCAATAAAAAATTTAAACGAATTTAAACCAAATATTGTTACTAAATTTTATTCAAATGATGGTGAAGTTATAAAAACTTTTACAGCATTTACTTTTTCAAAAGTAGAATTAAAAGATATTCCAGATAATGTAAAAAATGCAATTATTGCAACAGAAGACAAGAATTTTTATCATCATTCAGGCTATGATATGGCAGGTCTTGCTCGTTCAACTCTTGCAAACGTATTGGCTGGACATGTTGTTCAAGGTGCTAGTACAATCACTCAACAATTAGCAAGAATTTTATTCTTGTCTAATGAAAAAACTTATACAAGAAAAATTAAAGAATTGATGGTAGCCGTTCGTATTGAAAAAACTATTCCAAAAGATAAAATTCTTGAAATGTATTTGAATAATGTTTATTTAGGCTCAGGAGCTTATGGTGTTGAAGGTGCCGCTCAAATTTATTTTAACAAACATTTGAACGAATTGAGTTTGGCAGAATGTGCGCTTCTAGCAGGTCTTCCTCAAGCACCATCTGTATATTCACCATTTCATGATAAAGATTTAGCTGTAAAAAGAAGAAATAAAGTTTTAAAAAGAATGTATCACATGAGATACATTACTAAAAAAGAGTATGAATCAGCATTGAAAGAAAAATTGCATTTAAATCCAATGCCTGAAATTTATACTTTGAACAAAGCACCTTATTTTTGTGACTTTGTTATGGACGAACTTGAGCATTTAGGTTTTGATGAAGTAGAAATTTCACAAGGTGGTTATAAAGTTATTACAACTCTTGATTATAAAGCTCAACAAAAAGCAAATGAATCAATAATTACAACCATGAACAGTTGGGGGTTAACTGGTGCAAACAGACAAGCTGCATTATTCTCATTCTCTCCTGTAGATGGAAAAATTTTAGCTTATGCAGGTGGTAAAAATTATGCAAAAAGTCAATATGATAGAGTTACAAAAGCAGTAAGACCTTTGGGTTCTGCTTTCAAACCATTTGTATATGCAACAGCAGTTGAAAAGGGTTTAGGTCCAAACGATATTTTAGACGATACCCCTTTTAAAGCAGGTGATTGGAAACCTAAAAACTATGGTAATAAATATAGAGGTAAAATTCCTGCATATAAAGCGTTGATGGTTTCATCAAACGTATGCGCAGCAAGATTAATTGAATCTACTGGCGTTCGTTCAGTTATTCAAATGGCAAGAGTTTTAGGTTTAACAACTCCTTTTGAATACGACTATACAATCGCGTTAGGTTCAAATGGTGTTAAATTGTATGAAGTAACTCGTGCTTATGGTGCGTTTGCAAATGGTGGTTATAAAGTTGAACCTTATGCTGTTCAAAAGATTGAAACTTCAAGAGGAAAAGTAATATATGAAGCTCCATCTGCAAAAACTGCAAAAGTTATGGATGTAAATACCGCAGCAACATTAACTGCTATGATGAAAACAGTTATTAAAAGCGGTACAGGTAAAGCTGCAAATATTGGAAAACCCGCAGCAGGTAAAACAGGTACAACTAATGATTCAAGAGATGCTTGGTTTATTGGTTATACTCCAAATGTTGTTACTGGGGTTTGGATTGGTAATGATGATAATACTAAAAACGGTAAAATCACAGGTGGTACAGTTCCTGCTTTGATTTGGAAGGCTGTTATGACAGTTGCAACTGAACCTTACGGAAGTACAGATTTTGATTATCCTGAAATAGAACTTAAAAATTATTCAGCTGGTAAATCCGATTCAACAGAACAGATTACAGAATCAACAGATGACGATGAAGATGTTTCTGAATCTCGTGTTGAAAAAAGAGAAGAGCCAAGCGAAGTTGAAGATAAGAAGGAAGTTGCAAAACAACCAAAAACTCAATCTGAAAAGAAAGTTGTACCGATGGCTCCAATACCAATGGCAACTCCATCAGGTATTTCAAATTAAAGAAAGTGAATTATGAAAAAAATAATTATATCCTTGATAATTGTATTGTTCTTATCTCCTTGTAGCCAAGCAGAAGAAGCGGTTAAAGATAATGCAGATAATTCAAAAAATAATAATCCGGTTGTAAATACTCAAAAAATAGATACTTCAAAAAATGAAATATTAAAAGATAATTCAAAAGAGCAAAAATCAAAAGATGTTTCTCAACCAAAAGAAGATGTAAAAGTTCAACCAAAAAAAAATGTTAAAAAAACTTCTACTCATAAAAAAGAAAAAGTTGCACCTTCAAAAAAAGAAGAAAAAATCAAATCAGAGAATAAAAAAACTGAAGATAAAAAAGCTTTAGAAGAGCAAAAAAAAGCTGAAAAAGCTAAAATTGATGAAATCTTGATTAAAAAAGGTTTCTTAAACAAGAATAAAAAATCAAATTTAAAAGTAACTTATTATGATGAAATAAAATATGCGTTTCAAAAACATTATGAATGTTCATCAAAATATGATCTTGAGGGTTTAAAAGAACTTTATGCTGACAATTATACAAATGTAGATGGTTTCAGCAAAGAAGTTTATTTCAAACTTGTTGAAAAGACTTGGAAATCTTATCCTAATATTAAATATAAGTTGAAAATAAAAAATATAGAAATTGCTCAAGATTTTGCAGTTGTGCATGTTGAAGAACAAGCAATAGCAACAACTTCTTCAAAAACTAAAGAAGTAAAAGATATAGGTACTTTAGAAAGTTATGCAGACAGTATTTATTATTTAGAAAGAATTGGCGGTAAATGGTTAATTATTTCTGATACTGTTTTGTTTGAACAAACAAATTTAAAATATGGTTCGGCAAGATTTGCAAGCACTTCATTGGCTGCGCCAACTCAAGTTAAAGCTGGTAGTCAATATACTGCAACTTTAAAAATAGTTCCTCCAAAAGATTCTTTTGTTGTTGCATCTATTGGTAGAGAAAATATTACTTATCCGCAATCTGTTGCACAAGAAGTTTTCAGAAAGTTACCTGAATCAAATATTTTAGAAAGAGTATTTACCGCAAATACTAAAAATATTAATGAATACGCAGTTGCATCTTACGGAATTACAAAAGCAGAAATCAAAAACGGAAAAGAATTAAAAGTATACGTTACAGGACTTGGTTTTGTTATGTATAGAGTTAATGTAATTCCTAAAAATAATTTCGTAAAGGTGGAAGATGAAAAAACAAAGTAATTTAATTTATTTTATTGTAACTTTTTTGTTTTTGATTTTTTTTAATTATTATTTTTCAAATTTGATTGCAGAAAAACTTGTAGAACAAGGTGATATTTCTTATCCTCTTGTGAATTTGATTTTGGTGCATAACACAGGTGCAGCGTTTAGTATTTTGCAAGGCGCAACAAATTTATTGATAATTTTTTCGATAATCGTACTTATTTTAATTATTTTTTATGTGATAAGAAATCTTGAAAATATTAGCAAAAAAGCAATATTTTTATTCTCAATGCTGGGAGCAGGAGTTGTTGGAAATCTTTATGAACGTATTTTTTTAGGATATGTTAGAGACTTTTTTGATTTGACATTTTTAGATTTTCCGATTTTTAATGTGTCTGATATATTTATAAGTGTAAGTGTTTTTTGTATAATTTTATTGATTTTATTTTCAAGAA
>JAKSUT010000026.1 GCA_024408705.1 bacterium
AACTTGTTGATAATCCAGTAAAACAATTAAAAGATTTGAAAGATTTTTCTGCTATTACTCCTCTTTCTCTTTCTGATTCACAAGAAGGTGTAATAAAAGCATTAGAAAATAATACATTTGTTTCTGTTTACGGGCCTCCAGGGACTGGTAAATCTCAAACAATTGTCAATTTAGTAGCACATTTAATTGCAAATGGAAAAACTGTTCTAGTAGCGTCAAGAATGGATAAGGCAGTTGATGTTGTTGCTGAAAGATTAAATGATTTAGGCGCACCATATTTGGCTCTTAGAGCAGGAAGAATGAATTATCAAAAACAATTAAGTTTTGATTTGCAAGATTTGTTATCAAACAAAGTTGATTTAGATAGCGAATACGAAGATTCTATTTTTGTTGATGTAAAAGATATGAAAGCTTTGCTTGCAGAAATCAGAGAACTTGAAAATAAATCAGAACAAATAATTAAACTTGAAGAAAGATGGAGAGAATTAGACGAAGAAAAACTTTCACAAGAAAAATTATTAGGTGATGCAAAATTTGTTTTGAAAACTTTAAAACAAGCAGAAATTGAACAAATAACATCTATTTTGAATAACGCAGAAAAGAATTTGGAAAAAAATGGATTATTTGCAAAAATTTCCAATTCTTCTGCAAAAAATAACTTAAAAAAATTATTAAATTGTGAATTTGAAATAAGTTATGAAAATATTTCAAAACTTCGTGACGAATTGAATATTGCAACAGTAGAATGTGAAATGCGAAAAGTTGAAATGAATATTCAAAAACTTGGTAATCTTCACGTTATGTCAGAGCAAATAAGAACGCTTAAAAAGAAACAAAGAACTGTTGCAACAGATATTTTAAAATCAAAAAGAAGAACAGCTTTAAAAGGTTTGTTGCGTGATCAAACAAAACGTCAAAGATTGATAGTTCACACAAAATCTTTAACTGAAAAGAAACAAAATCTACAAAATAGATTATTAGAAAACGAAGATTTTAAACCGTTATTAGAAGCTTTTCCTTGTTGGTGTGTCACTACTTATGCGGTATCAGGTTCATTACCTATGAAACCTGGTGTTTTTGATGTGGCAATTATTGATGAGGCTTCTCAATGTGATATTGCAAGTTGTTTCCCTATATTATTCAGAGCAAAAAAAGCTGTCGTTGTAGGTGATGATAAACAACTTCCACATCTTTCTTTCTTAGAAAAAGCAAAAGAACAATCTTTCTTGAGTCAATATGGTATTCCTGATAAATATCAATTGATGTGGAGATTCCGCACAAATTCAATGTTTGATTTAGCAAATTATTATTCTATGAATCCAGTTTTGCTTGATGAACATTTTAGAAGTTTGCCTCCGATTATTAATTTTTCAAATGACGAATTTTATGGCGGAAGAATGAGAGTAATGCGCAAAAATTCTTATGCTGATAAAGTTTTAGAACTAGTTGTGGTAAATGATGGTAAAGTAGATTTTGATGCGACAAGAAATTTGCCTGAAGTAGAAGCAGTTATTGCAAAAGTTCAAGAAATTATTATAGAAGATGAAAGAACAAACAAAGGTGTACCTGTTTCTATTGGGATTGTTTCACCATTTAGAGCACAAGTAGAACAATTAAAAAAATCTTTATCAAGGGTAGTTTCTGATAATATGGTTTTGAAACATAAAATTGAAATTGGTACTGCGCATACTTTCCAAGGTGACGAAAAAGATATTATGCTTGTTTCATGGGCTTATGCAAACAACAGTTATCCTCAAAGTTTGTTATTCTTGCAAAAACCAAACTTGTTTAATGTTGCGATTACGCGTGCAAGATATAAAATGATAAGCTTCGTGTCAAAAGAGCCAACAGAAATGCCTGATGGGATTTTGAGAAGATACCTTTCTTATATAAAAGAATATGAAAATAAATATGAATTATTAAAAAATAACAAGCTTGATGAAAATACATATAACAATGATTTTGAACGTGAAGTTGCAGCTTATATCAAAAATTTAGGTTACTCAGTTCAAGCCGGTGTAAAAGTTGCAGGTTTAAGCATAGACTTGTTAGTAAATGATAAAATTGCAATTGAACTTGATGGTGTTGAAGATTCACCTAAGAAAGCTGTAAATAATTTGAAAAAACAAGCAATTTTGGAACGTTCAGGTTATAAAATTAACAGAATAACTTATCGTGAATGGAAATATTCTCCAAAAGCTTGTGTAGATAGAGTGCTTTTATAATAATGTTTTCGAGACACTTGGAATAAAATTTACCAAGTGTCTTGTTTACAATTATTAATATTTCTTACAAATATAGCAATTTTTTAATTTTTGATATTTAATATAGGTATGGTAATAACGCTAGAGAAAAAAATTAATCAGCAAAGTAAGAGTGGTGTTTCGAATCCAATCTTACATTCTTTATCTTTAAAAATTGAACATGAATTAAATATGATATTTGAGAAAGAGTTGACGTCTGTTGACTCTATTTTTGTAAGTATATCACCTACATTAACACGCAGAATGGCAATGTTTATTTCAGGTGAAATAAAAAGAGCCGCTGCAATCGGTGTTTGTGGCGAAACAGCAAGCGGTAAATCTACGATTGTAAATGATTCAATTGAATTAATCGAAGATTTTGCTAAAAGACTTTCTACTAAAAAACCAACTACAAGAATTAATACAGACGATTATTATTATGACCGTTCAAAAGAAGTAAAAGCAGCAGGCTCATTTGCAAAATTTGCACAAAATTATGATTTAGATGTGCCTGAAGCTATTGAATTAAGTTTAATGGCAGAACATGTAAATCGATTATTAAATGATGAAACAGTTATGCTTCCAAAATATGATATGTCAGGAACTGCTATAAGAATTGATGAATGTTTTAAAGCTGAACCATCATCTATTGTAATTGCAGAAGGTTTGTATGCATTAAATGAAAAAATTTCAGATATTTTCGATTTCAAAATATATGTAGATATTGATAAAGAAGTTCAAAGAAAAAGGTTTTTTGAAAGAGCAAAAGAAAGAAAACTTGGTGATTCTGCAGAAGGTATTTTTGAAAATGCATCTAAAAAAGCTGAACGTTATGTTCATTCTTGCGCAAAAGATGCTGATATAGTATTCAACGGTGCTATTTCAAGAGAAAAATATAAAAAAGTAGTAAGAGAAATTTTATCGGTTGTTGAAGCAAAATATAAAAATTTTGCGTTATAATGTATTTGGTAGATATATAGGAGAGCTTTTCTAAATGAAATTATGCGTAGTGGCTGGAACTTTTAACCCAATTCATAATGCTCATTTGGCGTTAGGAAACTATATAAAAGAACATTGTGATTATGACAATATTCTTTATATCCCTGCTTTCAACCCTCCTCATAAAGAGTTAGATGTTGATTTGGCTGATCATAGGTTTCAAATGGTAAAACTTGCAATAGCTTCAAAAGTAGGCTTTGCAATTAGCAATATTGAATTTCAAAACACAAGATTTTCATATACATATTTTACAATGCAAGAGTTGTATAAACGTTACAAAGTAGATGGTAAAATCGGCTTTGCAATCGGATATGACGCATTTAAAGATATTACAGATTGGTACGAAGCTGACAAATTAAAGTCTTTAGTCCATTTTTTAGTTTTTGCAAGAAGTAAAGAAATTGACAAAGAGAGGTTATCTTTGTTAAACTATAATGGTTATAAATTCAGCTTTATGAAAATGCCACCAATGGAAATTTCATCATCTGAAATTAGAGCAAGGTTACAAAAAGGACTATCGGTAGCAGATAAAGTTCCTGCACCGGTATTGGAGTATATAAGAGAAAATGAATTGTACAGAGGCGAATGAAAAAGCAATATCATGGCTACAAGGTAATGTGGATGAACAACGTTTAATCCATTCTTTGGGCTGTGCACAAGAAGCAGCAAAATTTGCTCAAATGTTTGGTCTTGATGAAAAGAAAGCTTATGTTGCTGGTCTATTGCATGATTGTGCTAAATGTTTAGAATTTGAAAAACTTTTCGAAATCGCACAAACTTTAAATTTAGACGAAAAAGAACTTACTAACAAAAAAGTCCTTCATGCTCCTGTTAGTGCGTATCTTGCTAGTTCTGAATTTGGCATTACAGATACAGAAATTTTATCTGCTATTCGCTGGCATACTTTAGGTAAGTTGGAAATGACTTTGTTAGAAAAAATTGTTTTTCTTGCTGACAAAATCGAACCAAATACAAGAGATTTAGAATTTAGAGAAAAAGCATTGTTATTTATAAAAAATGAAGAAAACAAAGAATATGGTCTAGATAGAGCAATTTTGCTTTGCTACAAAGAAACTATCAAAAGTTTAGTAGCAAGAAATCTAAAAATTCACCAATCAACTATTGATATTTATAATAGCATGCTTAAATAAGTTATGATTTCAAAAATTTTAGAAAAAGCCCTAAATACACAATTTCTTGAAAAATCAGAAATTGTAGAATTATTGTATGCAGAAAATGCAGAACAAATCTTTTTTGCTGCCGACAAAGTTAGAAAAGAATACAAAGGTGATGCGATACATCTTCGTGGACTTATTGAATTTTCTAATATTTGCAAAAGAAATTGTAATTATTGCGGTTTAAGAAAAGATAATAAAAGCATTGAAAGATACAGATTAACTAAAGAAGAAATTTTAGATTGCACAAAAAGTGCTGTGGAACTAGGATACAAAACTTTGGTTTTACAATCTGGCGAAGATTCGTATTTTGATATTGAAAGGTTATCTGAAATTATTTCTGAAATAAAAAAATATGATGTAGCCGTAACTTTAAGTATTGGTGAAAAAACATTTGACGAATACAAATCTTTGAAACTTTGCGGTGCTGATAGATATTTAATTAGAATAGAAACAACAGATAAAAATTTATATGAAGCTTGTCATCCTGATATGAATTTTCAAAATAGAATTGATTGTTTGAAATATTTAAAAAATCTTGGATATGAAACAGGTTCAGGGTGTTTGGTTGGACTGCCTAATCAAACAATAGAATCTTTGGCAGATGATATTTTATTTTTTAAATCAATAAATGCTGACATGATAGGTATTGGTCCATTTATTCCTTGTGAAAATACTCCTTTTGAAAATTTAAAAGCGGGAGATTTTTATTTGGCTTTAAAAGTAATGGCAATAGCAAGATTGTTGCTTCCTGATATAAATATTCCTGCAACAACTGCTATGGAAACATTAAAAAAGGATGGTCAAATATTGGCTTTGCAAAGTGGAGCTAATGTAATTATGCCAAATATAACTGACGAAAAACACAAAAAATTATATAAGATTTATCCAAACAAGGGTGCATATAATGAAAAAGACAACCCGAAAAAATATCGTGATTGTCTTTCTCAAAAATTATTATCAATAGGAAGATTTGTATCAGATACAAAAGGCTTCCGAAAAGATATTTAACGTTTAGGGAAGAATAATTGAGGACCACTTTTTGGCTTTTCAAAAAGTTTTGGATCTGGTTTTCCTGTTGGAACAAAATTTCTTTCCAATGCTTCTTTTTGAACAGCTTCCATAGATCTTTTTTGTTCAGTTGCCATTCTTTGCATTTCTCTATTGTATGCTGCATCTTTAGTATTAGATTGAATAACCATTGAGATTGTTAATAAAATAACAGTTAATAAAGAATTGACAATAGCAGCTTTCATTAAGTCAGACATTAGATAATTTTTATTCATAATTTTTCTCCTTTTTTGTTTTTATATTATATCACAAATAATGATTGAAAGGAAACTTTTTTTGTATATAATATTCGGTATGGAAAGAAAATGTGTAAAACTTTTTGGATTTGATATTGATTCTTTTAATTTTGAAGAAGCAATTGATTATGCGTTGGAGCTTATAAATACTAAAAAAGGTGGTCAAGTAATTACAATCAATCCGGAAATGATTGAAAATGCTTTGGTTAATAAAACATTTGCAGACGTTTTAAATCAAGCAGAATTAGTTGTTCCAGATGGTATTGGTATAAAAATAGGATTAAAAATAAAAGGTGAAAACGTAGATAGAATAGCAGGTGTAGAATTTGCACATGAACTTTTGAACAGATGTTCTCAAAATAAAATTCCAGTAGCTTTTGTTGGTGCAAGACCACATGTTGTTTTATCTGCCGTAAAGAATTTGAAAGCTAAATTTGATAATTTAAAAATTGTATATTATCAAAATGGTTATTTTTCAGATGAACAAAGAGTTTTAAAAGAATTACGCCAAAAATCTCCAAAACTTGTTTTAGTTGCATTAGGTTCTCCTAAACAAGAAAACTTTATAAAACAAGCAAGAGAATTGTTACCTGCATCTTTGTTTATTGGTGTAGGTGGAAGTTTTGATGTATGGTCAGGTGAAGTTCAAAGAGCGCCTAAAATTTATCAAAATTTGGGATTAGAATGGTTATATAGAACAGTAAAAGAACCAAAAAGATTTAAAAGAATTTTTCCTACTATTCCAAGATTTTTGTTAAATGTTATAAAAAAAGAAGTGTTTAAAATCAGTTAAGTTTATATTATTTAGTTATAAGGGGTTTGTATGAATCAAGATGAAATTGAAAAACTAAAAGAAATATGCAAAGTGAATAGACGAAATATTATTAAAACTATTCACAATGCAAAATCAGGTCATCCAGGTGGAGCACTTTCTGCTTGTGATATTTTAACTGTTCTTTTTGAAAAAGTTATGAATTGCTATCCTGAATGGGAAAAATCAGAAAATCACGCAAAAAGAGATAGATTTGTTTTATCAAAAGGACATGCTTCAGCAGGTTTATATTCAGTTTTAGCTCACAGAGGTTTTATTAAAGAAGAAGAATTGATGGGCTTTAGACAAATAAATAGATTGTTGCAAGGTCACCCAAATACTCACATTCCAGGAGTTGAAGTTCCAACAGGCTCATTAGGTCAAGGTTTGTCTTTGTCTTGTGGTATTGCAATGGCATTAAAATTAGACAAAAATCCTGCACATGTATTTTGTTTGTTAGGTGATGGAGAACTTCAAGAAGGAAGTTGTTGGGAAGCATTTATGCATGCTCCACATAGAGGCTTAAACAACGTTACTGCAATTATAGATAAAAACAATCTTCAAATTGACGGTAATGTTGATAAAATCAAATCCGTAGATGTTTTAACAGATAAATTAAAAGCATTTAATTGGAATGTTATAGAAATTGATGGTCACGATATTGAACAAATATATGATGCATTAATGAAATCTAAGACATCAGATATTCCAACCGCTATTGTTGCCAAAACAATAAAAGGTAAGGGTGTAAGCTTCATGGAAAACCAAGTCGGCTGGCATGGTAAAAATCCAAATGATGAAGAGTGTGCAAAAGCATTGGAGGATTTAAAATAATGATAGATAGAGCAAAAAAAAGTTCAATAAGAAGTGCGTATGGTAATGCACTTGTAGAAGTAGGAACAGAAAACGAAAACATAGTTGTTTTAGATGCAGACGTTGCAGCTTCAACTCAATCAAAAATCTTCCAAAAAGCTTTTCCTGAAAGATTTTTCGATATGGGTATTGCAGAACAGGATATGATTGCAACATCAGCAGGTTTGGCAAGTCAAGGTAAAATTCCTTTTGCGTCTTGTTTTGCTGTATTTGCATCAGGTAGAGCTTATGACCAAGTTAGAAATTCTGTTTGCTATCCAAAATTTAACGTAAAAGTTGTAGGTACTCACGGCGGTATAACTGTTGGTGAAGATGGAGCAAGCCACCAAGCACTAGAAGATGTTGCTTTGATGCGTGCTATTCCAAATATGACTGTTATTGTTCCTGCCGATAGTCAAGAATGTAGAGAAGCTGTAAAATACGCAGCAACTCACGATGGACCTTTCTATATTAGAGTTGCACGTTCAAATGTTCCTGATATTTTTGATGAAAATTATAAACTAGATAACAAAGGTAATGTAATGTGCGAAGGCGCTGATGTAACGATTGTAACTAATGGCGAAACTTTAGCAGAAGCCCTAGATGCGTCTGAAATACTTAAAAGTAGCGGTATTGGTGCAACTGTAATTAATATGCCATTTGTAAAACCATTAAATAGTGATATAATATTAAAGCATGCAGCAGGTAAAAAACTTGTTGTAACTGTTGAAAATCATTCTATAATTGGGGGATTGGGTAGCGCAGTTTGCGAAGTATTATCAGAAAATGCTCCGACAAAAGTGTTAAGAATAGGTATTAATGATACTTTTGGACAAAGTGGTAATGCTAATTTACTTTTAGAACATTATGGACTTTCAGCAGAAAAAATCGTTGAAAAAATTAAGGAAAAATTGAAAGATAATAAATAATGATTCAATTACGTTCAGTAACAAAAAAATACAAAAATAACTATGCATTGAAAAATGTTAATCTGGATATAATGTCAGGAGAATTTGTTTTTATCGTAGGTTCTTCAGGTGCTGGAAAATCAACTTTGATGAAAATGCTTTACAAAGAAGAAGTCCCATCATCAGGTACTGTAATGATTGGCGGTATAAATATTGCTAATTTACCAAGCGATAAAGTTCCAAATTTGAGAGCTTGTATGGGTATTGTTTTTCAAGATTATAAATTACTTCAAAACCAATCTGTATATGATAATGTTGCTTACGTTATTAGAACACTTGGTATAAGTACAAAAGAAATTAATGCAAGAGTTTTAGGTGCTTTAAAAATTGTAGGATTATCAGATAGAATAAAAGCAAAACCTTCTGAACTTTCAGGTGGTGAACAACAAAGGGTTAGTATTGCAAGAGCGATTGTAAATGGCCCGCCACTTTTGATTGCTGATGAACCAACTGGTAACCTTGACCCTAAAAACTCAATGGAAGTTATGCAAATTTTGGATCAGATTAATCAAAGAGGTATTACTGTAATCGTTTCTACTCACGATGCGGGTATAGTAAATTATTTTAGAAAAAGAGTTATTACTCTTGATAAAGGGGAAGTTGTAAAGGATATACTAGCAGGTACTTATGAGCAGCAGTAGACAAGAAATAAAAAAACAAGTAAAGAAACATATACCAAAAGATTGGCTTACTGAACTTAGAATAGTCTATCGTATTTGTATGGAAACTGTTAATGACATAAAAAGAACAGGTATCGTTAATGTTGTCATAGTAACAACATTAGCTGCTATTTTAACAATTTTCGGTGCTTTATTTAGAACAACTCTTTCTGTTTCAAGTTTTGCTCATGAATTAGGTAATGCTTTAGAAATTTCAGTATATTTAAAACCTTCTGTTAATCCAAAGACAGTAAGTAAGAAATTTAAAAAGTTAGAACACGTAGAACATGTAAAAATTATTCCAAAAGAAAAATCTTGGTCAGATTTACGTCGTGAAATTGATATTCCTGATATGGATAACCCATTACCAGATACGTTACATGTAAAAGTTGATAAACCAGAAAATATTAATTCTGTATTTGCAAGTATAAAAAATATTTCAGAAGTTGCAGATATGAGTTATGCTCAAGAGCTTGCAAAGAAAATTGAGTTTTTAAACAGCGTAATTAATACAACAACCGTATTAGTTGTCATAATTGTTGCAATACTTACAATTACGATTATCAACAATACAATTCAACTTGTTATTCAATCAAGAAAAGATGAAATTGAAATTATGCGTTTGATGGGTGTTAGCAATTGGTACATAAAAATTCCGCTTATTATGCAAGGTGCTTTGTATGGATTTTTTGGCGCTATATTTGCTCTAATTCCATTTAATATCGTTCAAAATATGTTAAACAATGTGCATAAATTCTTTATGATACCAACACCTGTATATGCAGGTAATTTAGTTGTAATGTCAATGTTTTTATTCGGTATATTATTTGGTGCTGGCGGAAGTTTCTTATCTATTAAAAAACACTTGCAGGTGTAGTCTATGTCAGAAATGATGGATGTTTTAAATAACTTTAAAGAATTGCCCGCAATGCCTAATGTCATTATGCGTGCGCTAACTGTTATTAAAAATCCGGAATCAGGTGCGAAAGAATTAGGAAACATAATTAGTTATGACCAAGCTTTAAGTACAAAGGTTTTAACGCTTGTAAATTCTTCTTATTACGGATTTGCTCAACAAATTTCTTCTATACCAAGAGCGATTTCTTTAATAGGAATGTTAAAAGCAAAAAATATAATTATGACAGTTGCAATGCGTCCGATGTTAACTTCTATGGGTGGTAAAATCTTATGGGAGCATGCGATAAAAACTGCGGTTGGATGTGAATTGATTGCAAAACGTATTAAAACAGTTGATCCTGATGATGCTTTTATGGCTGGTTTTTTGCATGATATTGGGAAAATTATTTTAAGAAGTTATGACCAAAAATTATATGATAGAGCAGAATCTTTAGGAAAAGAAAAAGGTGCTGATATTATTGAAGTTGAAAGATCTTTTTTCAAAGTTGATCATTGTATTATTGGTAGCCAATTAGCACAAAGATGGCAATTACCAATTTTAATAAATAACGTAATAAAATATCATCACAGACCTTCATTATCAAGTTTTGTTTTACCATGTCTTTTGGTGAATGTTGTTGATTATTTAGTAAGAGATAATTTTGACGAAAACGATAAAGGAAACTCTTTCAATGCTATAATAAGTTCAAAATTTGGAGATCCAAAAATGTTACGTGATAACATTTTTTCAAAAGCAAATATATTGCTTGCAGAATTATCAAGATAAAATGGGGATAGGGATATGACACTTGAAAATAGTTTAATCTTAATTTCAAATAATTCTTCAATAGAAGAGATATTAAAACCCAAATTAGTATTATTGAGAGAAGTTGATAATATTATTTCTATAAAATATGAAGATGCGATAGATGTTTTAAATGCAAAACGTCCAGATACTGTTTTATTATATTGTGACGAAGAAAAAGAAGAATGTCTAACGCTTATTAATAAAATAAAAAATAATGGTATCTTAAAAGATATTTCAATTTTATTGGTATTGGATAAATTTGATCAAGATGTTATTTTAAGTGCGTATGATGAAGAAATTACTGATTACACAACATTAGAAGCGAATGACATTGATATTCTGATTCGTACAATCTGGTCTTTCAAGAAAAATTCGTTATTAAGCACTTATAAAAAACAAGTTAATTTATTAAAAATGCTTGGCGTTATAGATAAAGACACAAATTTTTATTCAAAAGATTATGCAAAATCAGTATTTGACAATGAAATGCAAGCGTTAAGAAATAAGAATTTGTCAGCTATAATGATGTTGATTGGTGTTGCACAAGAAAGTAGAATTTCTTTGCCAACATTGATGTTTGCAAAAATTATTAAATCATCAGTAAGACATTCTGATATTGTTATGAATACTGTAAATGATAAATTTTTAATTCTTTTACCAAGTACAGAGTTGAAAAGAGCATTCTTTGTATATGAAAAAATTAAAAAGGTTGTTGGGGAACAAAATAAAATTGTCGCATCTGTAATAAGTGCTGACAATGCAGATTTTGAATCTCTTGAAAAACAATTAATACAAGCTCAATACGAAGTTGAGGCATCAGGACAAGAATTAAAAATCATTGATGAAATGAATGAAAATTCAAACCAAGAAGAAACATCTTCTGATTGGTTGCAAAAAATAGGTTCTTCTCAAAAGAATTTTAAACTTTTTAAACAAGCTTTCAGCAAAAAATTAGAAAAAGTTATTAATCCTGTATTTTTCCAAGTTCAAAAATTGTATGAGGAAAGACTTTTTGAAACAAAAATTGAACAATATTCGACTTCAACAGTTAGCGAATTTATTTTAAAAACTAAAAATGCAGTAAGTGAATTGAGAATAACTTATCCTGGTTTTTCAAAAATAAACATTGATATTATTCATCAAGGTTTAGATAGTCCTGAAAATAGAAGAATAAATTTAGATTTAACAGAATTAACAGAAGAAACTTTGACAAAAATTTTGGAAGATTTTATTGTTGAATTTAAAAATAGCAATGAAAAGTAGAAGAAAGAGATAATTAATGAAAACTTTGGATAAAGATAATTCAATATTAATAATCATCGATGTTCAAGAAAAACTTGTTAATGTTTTGGATAAAGATGTTGTTGTAAAAAATACGGCAAAATTGGCAGAGGCTGCAAAAATATTGAATATTCCAACAATAGTTACTGAACAATATCCAAAAGGTTTGGGACTGACTGTAAGTGAAGTAAAAGACAAATTAATAGGTTCTGCGCAGATATTAGAAAAAACTTCTTTTTCAGCAGTGAAGCATGAAAATATTTTCGATGTTGTAAAAGCAACAAATAAAAAACAAGTTGTAATTTGTGGTATAGAAACACATATTTGTGTTCATCAAACAGCCGCAGATTTATTAGATGCAGGATACGAAGTTTTTGTTGCAAAAGATGCCTGTGCGAGTCGTAGAAAATACGAATTTAAACAAGGTATTGATATTATGCAACAAAATGGTGCAAAAATTTCTTGTCTTGAAATTATTTTATTTGAATGGCTAAAATCTTCAAGAAATGAACATTTTAAAGAAGTTCAAGCATTGATAAAATAATTTTTTATTTTGCTTTGTCATAATATTTTTGAGCTAATGTTTTATTTGATGGCTCAAGTATTTTTGCAATACCTAAATAGCATTGTTTACTTGTAGGATTGATTTTCAATGCTTCAAGATAACATTTCATAGCATTGTTTGCATCTTTTTTGAAAATAAAAAGTTCACCCTTTAAGTAAAAAGCATAAGCATTATAAGGCTCTGATTTTGTAACGTCGTTTAAAATATCAAGTGCCATAATGCAATTTTGTATATTATGAGTGTCTTTAAGTTTTTTTGCTATATCTATTTTTATATCAGTATCAGTATCTGAACTTTTTGCTTGTTTGTATAGTTCATTATAATTTGGTGTTGATTTTGCTTGTGTTTTTTGAACTTGAGGTCTTAAATCAACTTTTTTTGTAGTTGAATTTTTTTCTGCAAAAGAAACATTTATGATAGAAGATTTTTTTAATGAAATATTATAAACGTCAGGAGTAACAATTCTATCTACAATACTAACCGGTTCTTTTGGAATTAAATTAATTAATTCTTTGTTTGATAATAAAAACAAAGGTTGATATTTGTTAGCTCTTAATTCGTTATTATTCCAGTATTCTTCTGTTTTTATAGCAGGAATAAATTTATCTTCTACCATTAAGGTATTAGTTTTGTCATAAATGTAAGATTGCGTAATTTTTCCATCCAACTTTGCAAATGATGGCAAAGCCGAATAAATAACTAAAACTAAAACTGATAAAAATATTTTTTTCACAATTCAACTCCCAAAAATAATTTTACTTTATATTTTTAGGAAGTTCCAATTATTAATTATTCTTAAAAATTATTAGTCTTCTTTACCTGTGATTTTTTGAAGAACGTAATATCCAGAATAAGCAGCAAGACCAATTGCGGATGCTTTTGAGAATATGCCTTTAGTAAAGAATGCGCCTGCTGACAAAGCAAGAGGAATGGCTGCTCTCATCAAATAAGCACCTAAATTTTGAAAATAACCTTTTATTTTATAAAAAGTAGAATCAAAATTTGTATCCATATCAAATTTAAAAATACTTTTCTTAACAGCATCTTCAACAATATTAGGAGAGCTTAAAGATAATGTGTCTTTGTATCTTTCAGCTAAACCGGCAGTAGTTTTTTCTTTTGAGTATTCTTCAGAAACCATATCCGCAGCTTTGTGAGCTGTGAATAGAGTTAAACCCAATCCAGTTGCGCCTGCTGTTTTTGCTATTACGTTTCCTATTGCCATTTCTATCCTATTCTACAACTGCTCTTTTTTCAGTTGTTGTTGAAGTTTTTAGTAAAACTTGTTTTGCTTTTGTTATATCTGCTGGTGACATTGTGATGTATGGATTTTTATCTTCTTCCATATCTCTAAGTGCGTTTACTGTTTCTTCGTTTGGTTGAATTTGTCTGTTTTCTAAAGCACCAAGAGCCAATGTTCTAACAGTTTGTGCTGGATCTTGTAACATTTTGTTTATTAATGCTGTAAATGCAGCGTTTGTTTTTCTTGATTTATCTTCTTCTAATAATCTTACTACTTCCTTTGCTCCGATTGTTCTTACTTCTTTATCTTCGCTATTCAGATAGTTTTCTAATGTTTTTATGTATTCATTTGTAACTACTGTTACTTCTTTTTTATTAGCTTTTTCAACTGGTTTAACTTCAGGAGTTGCCAAATTTTGTGTGTAATAATTTGCAGGATATGCTGGCATTGGGTTTGTTGTATATCCCACATTATTTACAGTTTGTTGTGCAGGAATAGATGTTGTTCCACCTGCTGTAACAGTTGGATTAAATATTTGAATATTTACTCCTGAATAATTAGGAACTTGTATTGTTTGAGGTTGTGTTGTGAAATTTTCCATAAAATAACCTTTTAGTACCTTATATATATAAAGTCTAAAACCATGTAATAATTGCCTTTTTAAGCTTTTTCTAAAGAAATGTTACGATATAAATCATGCCATTTATATTGATTATAATATAACTATGTTTAAATTTGAAAATAAAAATACACTAATCCCACCCAAAAGATTATGTAAAAAATGCGGAAAATGTTGCAAAGAACTTAAATGTTCAAATTTAAGTTCTTCAAATTTATGCTTGATATATGAAAAAAAAGATATCTCTTGTGAAATGTATCCTTGCATGATTTGGAGTGATATTCCAGAAGGTTGCGGATATAAAGGTTGGATTTTTCAACAAAGAGAATTTTATAAAAGAAAAGTTAGAAATTCAAAAGAACGTTTAATTTCTTTGAAAATTCTTTTGCGTTGTGCAAATATCGCAGACAAAGTTAAATTTGAAAATGAAATTAATGAATTGAATGTATTTATAAAATCTTTTTGGAAATACGGCGCAAAAGATTGGTAACAAAATAAAAAGCAGACAATTATGTCTGCTTTAAAATTTTTATTCGTTTCGATTTTAATACCTTTTAACTTATTCCATTATTTTCGTAACTAATCTAGTAGCGCTTCTAATATTGTCGCATTTCTTTTTGCAACTGCGTTGTCGCGAACTCTTTGTT
>JAKSUT010000027.1 GCA_024408705.1 bacterium
TGTTTAGTTTGTTGTCTAAATTAGTTATGTATGTAGGGAATTCTTTTGCAAATTCTGTAATTTCATAAGCTCCTAAAATAAGTATTGGTAAAACGCATATTGTAATAATTAGAATTGTTCCAAGTAAAACTATTACTGTTGCCCAAGTTCTGCTTATTTTTTTGCTTAATTTATCTACTAATGGATTTAGTGAACATGCAAATACTATTGATATGAAAAAAGTAAAAGCTATATCTATATTTTTACAAATAAAAAATATAAATAATGCTGCAAGAATTATAAAGTAAAATGTTTTTTTATCTATGTTATTTAAAATATTCATCTTATCCCTCTTTTTGTTTTATTATAACAAAATTATAATTATATTGAAATATTTAAAATGTAATTTTTATAATATAATTTTCATGGAAAATAAAGGAAATAAATGAATAATCAGCAAAGAGATACAGGATATGATTTTATAAGATTTTTAGCGATGCTAATGATTATGGTTTTTCATTTTTGTACGACCTGTATTGTTGATTTGAACTTTAAGATGAATAATTTTTTTATTGATAAAGTTATTTTTCATGGAAATATAGACTTTGGAAAAATAGGCGTAGGTTTATTTTTTATGTTGTCAGGAGCAGTTCTTTTGATGACAGATAAAGGTACTGTTGGCGATTATTATAAAAGAAGATTGAAAAGACTATATTATCCTTTATGGATAAGTTTTATTTTATTGTTTTTTGTTTCATCTTTGGTTTCTCATAAACTTATAAGTACAGATATAATAGGTACAATAGTGACTTTCTTTGGACTTGATTATTGTGGCCCACCTTGGACTTTTTGGGATATTACACCTTGTTATGTTATTGGTGAATGGTTTACAACTGTAATTATTTTATTATCTGTTCTTTTCCCTGTTTTAAAATGGATGTTTGCTAAGGCAAGATTAATTTCTACAATTATCATATTTTTGATTTTTGCATTAAATTTAAAATTGAGGATAATGACAGGTTATGGAGGTGCGTTTTCTTTAACATATCCTTTGATGTTTTTCTGGTTGGGTATGTGTTTTCAATATTATAAAAAATATTTAAACAATAAAATTATAATATGTAATTTGATATTGTTAATTGTTTTGTGGTTTGTTAATCCTACACATTTTTTGGGTTTTTGGATTTTGCCAAGTTTTGTTTTTGATGTTTTATTATTTACTGTTTTATATAAAATTAATTTTTCAAATTGGTTCACTAAATTTATTTGTAAATATAACTATGAGTTGTATTTAGTGCATCATAGAATTTATTTTTTATTCTTTTCAACTTTGCTAACAGTACAAAGTTCATCTTTGAGATTTGTTAGTGTAGGAATTTTGTCGATAACAGTATTTTGTATGGTTTCAATATTCATACATTATTTATCAAATAAATTGCAAAAATTAACAACAAAATTGATTAACGAGAAATAATAGACAAACCGTGAGAGTCATAACTTCCTGTTTTTATGATGTTTTTGCTTGTTGCAGTTCTGTTTATTAATTTTAATATATCTACAAATTGTTCTTGTGTTAAATTTTTAAATTCAGGACGACCGCTATAAGATTGGTAATATCCTTCAATAAAACCTGTATCTTGTATTATTAAACTTAAGTATGTATCGAATAATGTGTTGTAGTATTCTTGATAACTTGTTTTAACATTTTGTTTTTCAAGATATCTTGCAGGGTGTGCAATACCTACAATTCCCTTTTGAGTTAAAAGTTTTATAGCATTTTCAAATGATCTATGTGAATAATTCCATTTGTCAGTTGGGTCTTTTTTATGAAAGATAGTATTAAGTTCTGGGTCAAATGGATCTATACCCCAACATAAAACGTGTATGCCAAGAGGACCGTATGTGTTAGGTCCACTGTATTCAGAAAAAACTTCTATCCCTAGCATAACTTTTACATTTTTATATTTTTCAGGATTAGCTTGTAATATTTGAACAACTTTTTTTGCACCTTCGGTTGTATTGTGGTCTGTTATTGCTATGTATATTGTATCTCCGGTAGCTTGAGCAAGTGCTGCGGCTTTGTTTAACAATAATAATTGGGACATAGAACCATCAGATGCAAGTGTATGTATATGAAGATTTGCTCTGAAAGATTTTGTTTTAGCAGAGTAAATTGCAGGATTGTTACTGTTTTTTCTGATAAAATCTTTTATTTCAGATGGACCAAGAATAGAACCCATTTTTGAGATAGTAAAATTAGGGTTTTTAGAGTTAGTTAAAATAGTTTCTTTGTACGAACGATCTTTTATAAAGAAATTTCCAATATTTTTATCGTCATTGAAATGAGAACTATTTCTTGCATTATTTAAGTTTTCTTTTTCTTTTTGTATTTGATCTTGATATTCTTTTTGTTGTTCAGCTGTTAAAGTTTGTTGTTTGATAGCTTTTTGTGCTTCATTTTCAGGTGGTTTGAAAGTGAAGAACAAGCCAACAACAAGAATTATTATTAATACAATTAAAATATCTTTATTTTTCATTCTTATATTCTAGCATAAATTTTTCATTATGTTATTTGATGAAGATTTTTTTCAATGAAAAAATGATAAAAATTGATATTATTGTTGCAATTATTTCAGATATATTAAGAGGAATATTAAATCCCATTTCTGCATTAAGTATGAAAGAAAGTGTTACAAATATAAAAAATATTGCAGGGATAAGTGTTATCCAAAAATTCTTATTCTTTTTATATAGAAAAACAGTTGCACATAAGAATGTTGGAATGGTGATAAGTTGGTTGAAGAATGTGAAATATCTCCATAAATAGCCAAATGTTTTTACTTCCATTTTTGCCCAAGCGATAATTAAAATCATAACTATAGTGATTGGGATAATGATTATTAATCTGTTTTTTACTTCTTTTTGAGAAAGGTTTAAATATTCTGCAATAATCATTCTTAAACCTCTCAATGCTGTATCTCCAGATGTTATTGGAAGAACAATAACTGCGATAGTTACAATAAATGTTAGAAAAGTAGGAACAAAGTTATCGGCTATAATATTTATTACACTTGATGTTCCAATACGACTTAGAGGGACAAGGTTGTTTGAATAAACATGCATTGCTCCTGCTGCCCAAATCATTGCAATTACTGATTCTATACACATCATCCCATAAAAAACATATCTTCCGTCATGTTCTGTTTTTATTGTTCTTGAAATAATTGTGGATTGAGTTGAATGAAAACCAGAAAGTAAACCACAACTAATTGTCATAAAAAACATCGGAATTAATGGTAAATGTTTTGGATGTATGTTTAGGTTATGAATATCAAGTTCTTGTAAGGTTATTCCGTGGATAAAAAAACCGACAAAAACAAAACCTGTTCCTAAAATTAGCAATGCGCATAAATATGGATAATATTTTCCTATGATTTTATCAATAGGAAAAATTGTCGCAATAACAAAATATAGTAGGATTGAGATATACAAAATATCCATTATCGGATTGCTAAATGTTAAATTTGTTTGGTGCAAAAATCTTTCAGCCACCAAATCTCCTGATGAAAATACAAAAACAGAAGAAACTAATAGTAGCAATATTCCAATAATAACAGTAAAGGCTTTGAACATTTTTTGTCCAAGATATTTTTTGATTAATCCTGTAATTTGTAAACCTTTATTTTTGACAGATAGCATTCCTGCAAAATAGTCGTGTACTCCGCCCATAAAAACGCAACCAAGAGGTATAAGAATAAATGCTATCGGTCCGAATAAAATGCCTTGAATAGCACCTAAAATAGGTCCTATTCCTGCGATATTTAAAAGTTGTATTAGAGCATTTTTTTGTTTAGGAAGTGGAACATAATCAAAACCATCATTGTTTGTAATTGCCGGTGTTTCTTCATTAGATGGCTCAAATTGTTTTACAATATATTGTGAATAGAAAATGTAACCAAATAATAAAATTAAAAGTCCAATACAAAAAGTAATCATTTTTTCCTACAAATCAAAATTCCATATTAAAATTTTAGCACGTAATAAATTTTTAATAAAAATTATGCGTAAGCGATTTTTCCTAAAATGACTCTTTTGTCTGCACCAGTGCAGCAAGGTAAATTGTTTGGAATGCCGTAATAAGTGCAGTAACCAAGCAAAGCAAAAGCCATTACTTCTTTATAATTATTTGAAATGCCATAATCTTCGTGTGTTTTTATTTGAACATGTTTTGGTAAATATGTTTTTAAGTATTTTAAAATTTGTGGGTTATAAGCACCGCCACCGCCAACAATTATTTCATCAATAGAAACATTTGGATATACAAATCTTTCATAGGCATCTGCAATGGTTTTTGCAGTGAGTGCTGTTAGGGTTGCTATAATATCTCTTTCATCCTGTGGTGCAAGTTTTAGCGCATTTTCAATGTATTTTGGTGAAAAATATTCTCTTCCTGTTGTTTTTGGTGGGTTCATAAAATAATATTCATCTTCGCATAAAAGATTTAGCCAATTTTGGTTGATTTGTCCTGATTTTGCTATTTCTCCGTCTTTGTCGTAAGGTTGTCCGAAAAATTTGTTGCAACAGTAATCAATCATTATGTTGCCACAACCTGTGTCAAAACCAAATGTGTCATACATAGGAGAAACAATTGTGCAATTTGAAATTCCACCGATATTTTGTATCGCAACACCTTTATTGAGAGGCTTAAACCATTTTTCATCAGCAAAGCAAACTAATGGCGCGCCGTTTCCATTTTGTGCTATATCAGCTTCTCTAAAATTTGAAATAGTCATGCAACCTGTATTTTGTGAAATAACAGAAGAATCACCAATTTGAAGTGTGCTTTTAAGATTTATGTTTTCTATTTTTTCATCAAATGGATAATGATAAACAGTTTGACCATGAGAAGCTATCATATCAGGTTTGCCATGTTTTTTAATCATTTCGTTTGCCGCATCTGCAAAACATTTTCCAATTACAAAATTCATTTGGCAAAGTTCTTTTAATGTTGCTTCTTGAGCGAAGAAATCAAAAATTTTATCTCTTACAAATTTCGGATAAGGAAAATTAAGTCCGTCTAAAAGAGTGCATGACAAATCAGGATTAACTTTGCAAAGACCAACATCAATTGAGTCGCATGATGTTCCTGACATTAAACCTATTATTAATTTGCTTTCTTTTTCGTTCATATAGAAATAATACAACAAAGAACATCTACCATAAAGGTAAATGTTCCGTTATCCCCAAATCTGTTTTCCCGTTAAATCTTTTTTAATTTTTAATAATTGTACTTTTTAAATTTTTAAATTTTCAAAATTTTTAATTCTTTTTTAGATCCCAAGTTAGTTTTAATTCTTATTTTTTATCTCTCCACACTTTCCCAAGTCGGCTTAGCCATCACTCCTTCCGGTTTGTCTGTTTATCTCTTCCCTATGTTTATTATTCTAGTACTCAAAGTTTTCATTACAAGTAACAAAAATAAAAATAATTTTTACAAAGGCTTGAATTAATTGTCATTGTTGAACAAAATTAAAATTTACAAATTTAATTAAGCAAATTTAATGAATTTACGTTAAAAACAGCTAAAATTTTATTTGACAAATAAAATTTTAGCTGTTTTTGAAAACATGCTCCATGCTTTAGTTTTGATAATTTGCTTATGCTTTTATACAGTTATTTAAATATTCAATTGTACTGATTTTTTCGTTGTATAAGTATTTGATGAAATTTAGATAATTGTAGTCGTGAGAGCTTATAATTAAATTTATTTCAAAACCATCAGAGCAAAAAGGTTCGTAGTCATATACAACGTAGTTGTTGTATTTGCTTTTCCATTCTTTTTTTTCAACATGACTATTATTTTCTTCAATTACGTCTTCAAGCCAACCAACAATTTCTTTGTTTACGTTTTTTAGCTCAATTTTACCTTGTCTGTTGCAATTTGTAGGACAATTTTCCATTAACATAATTACCACTCCCAATATTGAGTACAAAAATGAGAAATATAAAATTTTCTCTACAAGTAAAGTTTAAATTTTTTTTGATTTTAAATAATCCCCTTTTTGTCTATTAAAAAGTGGATAGTAGGGTGGTTTTAGACATGATTAAAATAAGTATTTTCATGTTAAATAGCAATTTTTTTTGTGTTTTGTTTTATATCATATAAAGATTATGTAAGGAAATCTTAATTTTTAAAAAATCGGCATATAATATAATTAAGGAAGACGAAAATTGGAGAAAAAAATGGAAGAATCTATAAAATACTTTTTATCAAAATTAGAAACAGCTGATAATATGGCAAAAAATGAAATTGAAAATAATTTAGTAAGTTTTGGACAAGAAGCAGTACCTGAACTTGTTAATGAACTTCAAGTTGTTCAAGGTGTAAAAAGAGGTGTTGTTGCAATGACTTTAATCAGAATCGGCGATGCTTCTGTTGAATATTTGAAAAAAGCAGCTCAAGATAATAAAGATTTTGAATGGGTTGCTAAATATCTTATTTCTGAAATCAATTGTAAAGTTGCTTAGTTTGGAAATGAATTAAAGAAATTAAAAGCGGTGATTTTTTAAAAATCACCGCTTTTTTATGTTTATTATTTTTTATTTATTGAATTACACCAATATCTTTTCTATATTTTATTCCTGAAAATTTTATTTCTTCTGCTTCTGCATACAAATCTTCAATAGCTTTAGAGGCAACTCTTGCTTTTCTTGTCAAAATTATTGAACGACCTTTTGTTGTTTCATATTCTGTATCGTTGATTTTTTTAGTTTTGAAATGTGATACTTGTGTGTCAAAATCTAAATTTGATAACCCATTAATTGTTTCACCTTCTTTTGTTGAGCAAATTACAAGTGAGGCTGTGGTTGCATTATCGATATCTAATGTTTCGTATTCATCTGCAAATGCTCCGATGTAGCATGCTGAAAATAGGTCATAAAGATTTTCATTTATCAATGACAAAAGACATTGAGCATCAGGTTCTTTTAAGAATGGATTAAATTCAATAACAAAAATGTTTTTATCGCAATCCATGACCAAATCAACTCCCAAAATTCCGACATAAGGAGTTTGAGAATTTGCTAAAGAATTTAGTGTCGGATAAATTATTTGTTGCATAATTTTGTCTTGGATATCTTGTGAAACCTTTGTGTCATCTGCAAAAGCACCCATGCCGGCAGACATTGCTCCGCCGTTTCCTTCAAGTTCATATTTGTAAGTTGCGACACTGCCTAAAGGTAAGGCATGATAGCCATCTGTGATTATATAAAAAGAAAATTCGTGTCCAAAGATATAATCTTCTACAAGCACTCTTTTTTCTCCGCTATCAAAGAGTTTGTCCATAAAATTTCTTGCTTCTGCAATAGAACTACAAACCATAACGCCTTTATCTTGGTGTGTTTCTGCTTTTATTACGATAGGCATTTGAGGTTGTTTTTGAATATAATCTATTGCTAATGCAGTTTTTTCAAAAATTCCAAATCTTGGAGTTAAAATTTTATTTTTGTAGGCAAATTTCATTCCGTTTGATTTGTTTTCGCAGATGAATGCACTATTTTTTGTTGGTGCAAAAATTTTCATATTATTGTTTGCAAAAATTGTTGCGATGTCATTTGTTATTGCAATTTCAGACGTTACTATTGTAAGGTCTATTGCATTTTCCATTGCAAAATCAAGTAATTCTTTTACGTTGTATTCGCGAATATCAACAACAGTTGCAAATTCTTTCATTGCGTCACTTCCTGCTGCAACAAAAATTTCTTCAATATTTCCTTGTTCAAGAAGTTTTTTAGCTAGTGTGTATGCGCAGGCTGATGATCCTACGATTAATATTTTATTTTTATTTGTTTCCATAGCTAAATTATACAATAAATCTACGCAAAATAAACGATTTTTGTAAAGAGGTTATTTAATTGTTCGAATTAAATATTATAATTGACTTGTAAAAAAAAATCATTAAACTCAAAATGTTGAGTGAATTTTGAAAGGATTTTTATGGCTTTGAATATTGTAAATTTATTATCAAGAGCGTTTTCTTCTGAAAAATCTACACAGCTTACAACAACATCTGCTGTTCGTTCAGTGTCATCTAATCCTTTTGCAAATCCTTTTATGTCAAATGTTCAACCAGTGAATTTATCAGCTTATGCAAAAAACAAACCTATCAATGGAGGTTATTTTGCAGGCTATTACAATGGCAAACCAAATATTGTTGGACAAAGACTATTTATTGAAGTTTAGTATTTTAATTGAGATTTTATTACCTTGATATTTAGAAATAATTGCCGTTATTTTTAAATCTTCCTATTTTATACTTTTTTTGAGAGGAAAAATAGGAGGAGTAAATGTATATAAAAATTTCTGACAAATGTACAGGTTGTGGTGTTTGTTCTGCGATAAATAATGAAATTTTTAATGTTTCAAGAGATACAGTAATAGTTGATAATGACAAAGTTGATGGGTTTGAAGATGATTGTATAGATGCAGCTTTGACATGCCCTAAAAGTGCAATTTTGATTGATGATGATTAGGGGTAAATGTAAAAAAGCGGTCGAATTTTAAATCCGACCGCTTTTTAATATGTTTTTATATTTTCTTATTTATTCTTATACAAAGAATATCTTTCGCCTGTTTCAACTAGAGTTAATCTGCTTTCAATAGCATCTTTGTATGGTTGATTATCTTTAAAGTTTTTGTTTTTAACGATAACGTAAGTTATTCCATCTTTGTAATTTAGTGCTTTATCTAATTCATCAAACAATGGATCTGTTATGAATATAACTTTTTTAGCATGTATCATAACACTTGGTTTTACTGCAAAGTCAAAATTTACGATTTGAGAATTAGCACTCATTTCACTATGGATTGAGTAATTAACAATTTCGTTTTCGCCGTTTTCATAAACGAAATTAAAAATATTCAATACGGTAAGTAAAATTATCACTGCTGAAAAAAGTACGTATCCGCCTGCAATTTTTAGAGCGTTTTTAGTTTTTGCAAGCATAATTAAAATTATACTTGAGATTAAAATACAAGAAATATCTAAAAATCTTAGAGGTGCAAGTTTTGTTTGCAAGTTTTCTGGTAAGAAGTACCATGCAACAAATCCACCGATAGCAACAATTGCGAATAACCAACCAAAAATTGTTGTTGAAATTTTCAATACATTTTGATTTTTATTTTCCAAATAGCCTTGATGTAAATAGTAGCCGACAAGCAAAGCTGCTGATGGAAATGCTGGCAAAATGTATGTTGGTAATTTTGTGCTTGAAGAACTGAATACACAGAATATGATTGCAAAACTTAAAAATGCAAACATAATGAATTTTTCTTCTTTTGTTTCAACATTAAACATTGCAAACATTTTATTGAAGAAATTACCTTGTGCTTCTTTGATTTTTCCAATAACTTTTTTAGCACCTTGAACAAGTTGGTCGATAAATAAAATACTCCAAGGTAAGAAACCTAGGAAGAATACGAAAAAGAAATAGTACCAAGGACGTTCTCTTCCGATTGTTTCTGAGTTAATAAATCTTGCAAAATGGTGAGCAAGAATATATTGTTTGAAAAATTCGTATCCGTAATCTTTCATCATAATATAATGCCAAGGTGTTACGATTAATAAAAATACAACTAATCCTGGTAGCATGTTTATTGGTTTAAAAATATCTTTTGCAGTTTTTGTAATTAAGTTGAATATAAAAAGAACTGTACAAGGAAGTGCAATCGCAAGAATACCTTTTGAAAGAACTCCAAGTCCCATAAATACATAAAATGCAAACCAATAATATTTTTTATTTTTTTCTTCGCAATAATGAGTTAAAATTCCACAATACAAGCAAAGTGCAACAAAAATTGTTATAAGCATATCTAAAATTGCAACGTGAGAAAGTATCAAGAAGAAAACACTTGATAATAAAACAACGGCAGAAATCATACCGTATAGTCTTGAAATTACTTGTCTGCCTACATAGTAAGTTGCATAAACAAGTCCCATAGTGCATAGTGCAATTGGAAATCTTACTGTAAATGGATTGAAGGCATTAAATAATTTGTAAGAAATACCAACAAGCCAAAAATAAAGAGGTGGTTTTTCCAAAAATGGTACACCGTTTAGCATAAGGCAATTTAAGTCATTAGAATTAAATAAATCTCTTGCCATAACAGCGTATCTTGATTCATCAACGTCAATAAGTTGATAGTTCCCAATGCCGATAAATAAAAATATTATGCTTAAAACAAAAAGCATAGAAAGATAAAATATATCTTGATGTTTTTCAAAATTTTCTGATAGTTTTTTAAAAAAATCACTATGTAAAATATTATTCATAAAAAATCAGCTCTCCTTAATTTGTGTTAAAATTTTAGATAAATGTAGTTTAGTAGAAAAAAAAAGGGTTTTCAAGATAATAATGAGATTGAATTTAAAAATATTAGTTTTATTGTTTTTTATTTCGCAAATGTTTGTGCAAACGTCATTTGCAAGAGATGTAAAATTTGCTCAAATTTCAGACTCTCATATCATGATGAATGCAAATGTTTATTCTTCAAGAAATGTTATAGGTGCTGAAGATTATCTTCAAGCAACGGTTGCAGATATAAATACAATAAAAGATTTAGATTTTGTTATTTTTTCTGGTGATAATATTGATAGATCAAACCCTGATGATTTAATTTACTTTTTAAAAGTTGTTAATAAATTGAAAGTTCCTTATTACGTTATTATTGGTAATCACGAAGTTTTCAAATCACAACATTTTACTAAAAAAGACTATATGAAACTTGTTTCTAAATATTCAAGAAGTTGCAAGCATAGAAAACCAAATTATGTTTTCAAAAAAAATGGTACAGTTTTTATAGTTGTTGATGGTGTAAAAGAATTTATCCCAGGTCCTGCAGGATATTATAGAAAATCAACTTTGGCTTGGTTAGATAGAAAACTTAGACATTATAAACATTCTCATGTTGTAATTTGTCAGCATTTTCCATTAGAACCTCCATACTATAACAGAACTCACGCAACTTATGATGTTGATACATATAAAAATATGCTTGCTAAACATAAAAATGTTGTAGCAGTTCTTTCTGGTCATTATCATGAAAACGGAGAAAAAGAAGTGAATGGAGTTTATCATTCAAGCTGTCCAGCACTTTTAAACCCTCCTCATAATTATAAAATTATTGAAATTGAATATTTGAATGATGGAAAAGCACAAGTTTATACTCAACTTCGTCATTCTGAGTTATATGGTTCAGATAGTAATGATTAGTTTTATATAATAAATCACCTTTTTTTATGATGTTTATTTGTAAAAAAAAGGAGTAAAATTTAAAGTATGAAAAAGAAAGTTTTCGCATACCTACATACTCACTGGGACAGAGAATGGTACAGGGAATATGAAATATTCCGCTTACGTCTTTTACGCGTATTTGATAGAGTTTTAGAGCTTTTAGAAGCAGGAAAAATACCATCTTTTTATTTTGATGGTCAAACTGCAGCACTTCAAGATTATTTAGAAATTAATAAAGATAAAGAAAAACTTGTTAGAAAATTTATAAAAGAAAAGAAACTTTTTATAGGTCCTTTTTATACTCTTGTTGATGAGTTTTTGACAGATGAAATCTGTTTTAGAAAGAATTTGGAATTAGGTTTGCAGTATGCAAAAGAAATGGGCTGTGAAGATTTTATTGGATATTTTGCAGATACATTTGGTCATAGCGCACAAGTTTGCAATATTTTAAAAGAGTTTGATATTGATAAAGCAGTTGTATGGCGTGGTTGTGGTGCGGAAATCCCTTCTGAATTTAAGTTTAACGGCATTGATACTGTAAATTTGATAAGAGGATATTTTAACGATATTTTTTCTACCAATTTAGATATTGAAAAAAAAGTTGAATTTTTGAAAAAAGAATTAGACTTGATTGCAGAAAAATCTTCTGATGTTTTATTAATGCCAATCGGTGCTGATCATTTAGGTTTAAAAACAGATATTGCAGAACAAATAAAAGAAGTTAATAAACTTTTAGATGATTATGAGATAGTTTTAAGTTCGCCTTTTGAATATTTTAAAGCTGTAAAAAATAATTTTTCAAAATATTCTCACGATACTGAGCTTCGTGACAATTCAACAACATTTATTTTAACAGGTTCTTATTCTTCAAGAATAGATTTAAAACAATATAGCGCAAAATGTTCTTATAGTTTGGATTTGGCAAACAGATTTCAAAAATTTGCACAAAAAAAATATAAAACAAAATCTTATGATGAAAGTATAAATTATGCTTATAAATTATTGCTGCAAAACTTGGCGCATGATGGTATTTGCGGATGTTCGACAGATGACGTCCATCGCGAAAATATAATGCGTTATAAAAAGATTTTGCAAATAGCGAATACAATTATTAAAGAAATAATTTATGAAACAGGTGAAAAATCATTGGTTATAAATCTTTCTCAAGATGTGTTTACTGGTGTTTTGAGATTTGATAGTGAAAATAAAGATTTGGAAAAAGAATTTCAAAAAATATATGAAAAAGATGGTTTCCCTGAATCTATCTTGTGTGCAACAAGAAAAATTCCTGTTACAGAAGATTATGGAAAAATTTATACATATCTTTCTTATGTCGTAGATAAAGTTCCTTCTCGACTTTTGACAAAAACTTTTAAGTCTTATGGCGGAAATTATGAAAAAAGTGATTTAAAAGTAACAAAAAATTCAATTGAAAATTCAAAAATTGCAATTTCTGTTAAAAAAGGCAAATTTGAATTAACAGATAAGAAAAATAATGTAAAATATAGCGATTTTATTAGCTTTGTTGATTATCTTGACGAAGGTGATACATATAATTTCGGTGCAGTAAAAGATGATAAGGGAGTTACTGGTATAATTCTTGATTCAGAAATATTGCGAAAAGGCGAAATTCAAAATGCATTACTTGTGAAAGTTGATGTTAAAGGAACTGTTTACAATGTAGAAATAGCTTTGAATAGAAATTCTGATTTGTTGAATTTCAAGATTGATTGGCAAAATATTGAAAAAAATCATTTGCTTCAAGTTCAATTTAATTTAAAAGAAAAAATAACAAAAACTTATTCTCAATGTATGGGTGAAATTGTAGAAAGAGAGTTTGACCCAGATTATGAGGTAAGAAAACATCTTCCAAAGAAAAAAGGTATAGAAGCAAAGACAAATGTTGCTCCTATGCAGAAATATGTTAATGCTCAAGGGTTTGAAGTGGTAACAAAAGGCTTGTTTGAATATGAAGTTGTGGGAAATAAATTGGCCTTAACACTTTTAAGAGCAATAGGTATAATTTCAAATCCGAAAAATTCAGCACGTTCAACTCCTGCAGGTCCTCCACTAGTGGTTGAAGATGCACAATTGTTGCAAAAAAATAGAGTGGTTTTTGCGATAGGTTTTGATGATTATAAAAATTATAAACAAGCAATTCAAAAAGTTTATCCGTATGTGATAACATACAAAGAATAAATGTAATGAAAAAAGATATTTTAAGAATGGGCGAAAATCAAAGATTTTCGCCCATTCCTTCTTAATTATCGTGTTTATTTAATCAGTTTTTATATTGATAATGTTTTGTACCAATCATTAGAACTCAATTTAGAAACGCTATATTTCAAACCTTTTTTAGAGTATTCAATAACGTCTAAAATCTTTTCGTTCAATTTTTGTAATGCTTCTTTCTTTTCAGGAGTTTGGTTTTTAATCCATTCAGCAAGTTCTTTTCTGAATACTTCACCAAGAACGATGCAAGAGCCTGTTCCAACAAGTTTGCCGTATTTATCAGCAAATTTATTGTTGAAGTCTTCATATTCTTTAGTGATGTCATCAGAGATAATCAACGCATTTTCCATAATTGCATCTACGTCTTTTCTCATGATTTCTTTTTGTTCTTCAGATGGAGTTAAAAGCATACCGTTTACTGATAATTTACCAGTGTGTGCGCCTTGTCCCATAAGCATAACTGCTCTGTTTGCTGTTTGTGTTGCTGATTCTAAATCGGCTGTGATACCGTAAGAACCATCCATTCCGAAAAATCTCTTTTCAGCAGAGTGTCCGCCGTAAGAACATACAACATCTGCAAACATTTTTTCAAATGACATTTCTGGGTTTTCAACTTTAGAACTGAAGTAAACAGCTCCACCGTACCAACCACGAGGGTCAAGAGTTACGAAGTTTACTTTTTCAGGTGAACGCCAAGGAATTTGTGTATCAAGAGCCAAATTTCTCATTACTTCAAGGTTTGTAGCGTGTCCACATTCGTGAGATGCTACCAATCGTTTTTCGTAATCAGGCATGTTGTTTGCTGCTAATCTACCTGTTGTTAATTGTAAGTAACCTTCTACCAAATCTTCGTTAGTTATTTC
>JAKSUT010000028.1 GCA_024408705.1 bacterium
GTAACGGCGGAAGAAATGGTGTCGCTTTATCACTTGGCTTTAAATGGCAACTTGGTAAAGGCGCACCTAGCAGATTATAGTTAAAAATATAAAATCTAAATATAACAAAAAACTTCGGTTGAAATATACCGAAGTTTTTTGTTTTTGAATTAAAACTCTAAATTGATGTAATATTATGGCTTGTTACATATTCTCTGATTGCATCAATAGTATATGGTTTTACAGTGTTGTGACCATCGTGAGGATGCGGAATTGTTATTGGAGTTTCACCTGCTTTTACAAAATTACAATGAGAACCTTTACCACCACGAGAAGAAAAGCCTAATTTTTCTAAAAAAGTTGCCGCTTCATCAAAAGACATTTTTATTTTATTAGACATTTTTGGACTTCTAATTTCATTTAACATCTTATCCCATTTTCCTTCAAAACTAACTGCTGGAAGCGCATAAGCTCTTGCGGCAGCAGAAGCAGCTGAAGAAACATACTCATTTTTTGTATTATTTATTGGATTTGTAAGAACGCTTGCGGGCTTAACATCAGACACACCTTGCGTTTTTGAAACATTTGATAAACTTTGTAATTCCATCTAACCACCTTTAAAAATATATATTTTAATAAAGTAAAAAACTTAAAAAAAATTGCTTAACAAAAAAAATTGTAGTTTATTATGTGCTAAAATATGAGTAGGAGTAAAATATGAGTAGGAGTAAAATATGAGTAGGAGTAAAATATGCAAACAACAAAAGGAATGAGAATACATATAGGAATTTTCGGCAAACGTAATGTCGGAAAATCTAGTATTATCAACGCATTAACAGGACAAGATATTTCTATCGTGTCTGACACAGCCGGAACAACAACCGATATAGTTGAAAAATCAATGGAACTTTTACCTCTTGGACCTGTTGTTTTTATTGACACAGCAGGGATTGATGACGTCGGAGAACTTGGAGTTCAAAGAATTGAAAAAACTTACAAAGTGCTTGATAGAATTGACATAGCGCTTATTGTGTTTGACGAAAATAGAATAGATAAATTTGAGCAAAAATTGATAGATGAATTTAACCAAAGAAAAACACCTTTTATTTTGGTTGAAAATAAAATAGATACTCATTCTGCATCAACAAAAATCGACACAAACGCAAAAGACATAATACAAATTTCTGCAAAAGAAAATTTGAATATTGAAAAACTTAAACAAAGTATTATAAAAAATGTTCCTGAAAATTATTTTGAAAATATAAAAATTGTTAGTGATTTGATTTCAGAAGAAGAAACCGCAGTTCTTGTCGTACCTTGTGATTTTGAAGCACCAAAAGGACGTTTAATACTTCCTCAAGTACAAACTATCAGAGATTTATTAGACAATACTTCAACTGCAATTATCACCAAAACTGAAACATTAGAAAAGACATTAAACAACTTAAAAAACCCACCAGCAATAGTTATAACAGACTCACAAGCCTTTGCAGAAGTTTCAAAAATCGTACCGAAAGAAATTAAACTAACATCTTTTTCTATCCTTTTTGCAAGACTAAAAGGCGATTTAAAAGAAATGGTAAAAGGTGCAACAGCCATTTCTAAACTAAAAACAGGCGACAAAGTTTTGATTTGCGAATCTTGTACTCACCAAAATATCGGAGATGATATTGCAAGAGTAAAAATACCAAAACTTATCAAGAAAAAAACTAATGCTGATATAGAATTTGAACACTACGCAGGACACGATTTTCCTGCTAATATAAAAGAGTACAAAATGATTATTCATTGTGGCGCGTGTATGACAAACAGAAAAGAAATTCTTTCACGCATACTTAAAGCAAAAGAAGCGAATGTTCCTATTTCAAACTACGGACTTACAATCGCATATTCTCTAAATATTTTTGAAAGAGCATTAGAGGTCTTTCCTGACATTCTTGAAGAATACAAAAAATTAACTAAATAAGGAGTTTATAAGGTGCAAAATTTTACAGACATCAAAAAAGTTGAAACAACAGAAATAGAAGAAATACTAAAATTAGCAAACGATTTTGAACAAAACAAAGCTCAATCATCTTGCGCTGGAAAACATATTGCTCTATTTTTCATGGAACCTTCAACAAGAACTCGCTTTAGTTTTGAAATGGCTGCAAACAAATTAAACTTGCACAAATACCAATTTTCAAGTTCAACACTTGCCAAAGGTGAATCTTTAAAAGATGCCATCGAAAACCTTTATCAACTTGGCATCTCTTGCGTTGTGTTAAGACACCAACAAGCAGGAATTTTCGATTCTTTAATTAATGAAATAAATTGCCCAATGCACTTTATCAATGCTGGAGATGGAAATCACACTCACCCAACCCAAGCAATGCTTGACTTATACACTATGAACAAAATTTTAGGCTCAGTAAAAGGTAAAAAAATCTCAATTATCGGAGATATAAAACACTCAAGAGTAGCTCACGCTAATGTTACTTTGCTCAAAAAATTTGGAGCAGATATTTGGATATGTGCGCCTGATTACTTTAAAGACGAAATAAAAGATGTAACAATAACAAGAAATCTAAAAGACGCACTAAAAGACGCAAGCGTTGCAATGACTCTTAGAGTACAAAAAGAACGTCTTGAAGATAGAATACCTATTTTTGACTATATTCACGACTATGGTATCACAATGAAAAAATTGCAAGAATATGCACCAAAAGACGTAATTTTAATGCACCCAGGCCCAGTAAATAGAGATGTTGAAATTGCATCAGATGTATTAGATAGCCAATATGGACAAACAATTCTTGACCAAGCTCACAATGGAGTTTTTGTAAGAATGGCAATCATCGATACACTTTTGAGATAAGGTATTATCGCCAAAGGCAAAGAAAAAATCAATGTGACAATTGAAAAATTCAATCAATAATTGATGCCATACATTTTTTTGTATAATTCGGGATTTTGTTGTTTTATTTGTTCTTGATGTTTTGCAATATGATCCCAATACGGAATCACAACTTCTTTGTTATATGAAAAACATACATCATCATAAACAGTTTTGGTTGCAGTTTGTTTGATAATATGTTTTTTGTCAAATTGTTCATTCAATTGATTCCATTGTGCATTGTAATTTGGCGCTTCATAATATTGTGGTTTTTCGTTCGGATCATAATTTGGTATTGAATAAGCAGATCCGGCGCAAAATAAACAATACCAATGTCAAAAACGGACATAAAAATCAAAATTATAACATTTTTATAAATTTATTTTTTCTAGTATCAAATTAACCAATTCGCCTACATTTTGCAAATTTACAATTTCTTTCATGTTGAATTTTATATTATATTTTCTTTCTATTGTTGAAATCAATATAATATGACTTAATGAATCCCAATCTTCAACATCATCCGCAACAGTTTCATCCATTAAAATAATATCATATCCATAACTTAATTCTCCAATATTATTATCGATTGCTTATTTACATAATTTTCTATATTCAATGTCCAAATTGTATCTTCACCTTTTGCTTCTTTTAAAGTAAAACCAAATTCTTTAAATAAATCTTTTACCATATTATTTTTTTGAGTTTTATAATAGTATCCTATAATATTTGATATTCCTTGCGCTTTAGCAATTCTCACAAGTTCATCTAACATCGCAAATTCCATACCACGTTTCAAAACTCTACAACTCATCAAAAATAAATCTATATGCAAATCTGCTTTATCTTTTTTCCCTATAACTACAGAAACAACACCATTATCTCCAAATTTGTCCTGTAATTTTCCATACAAACAAATATTGTCTTTCGAAGAAGAAATTTGCTCTATTTCACTTTTTGAATATCTTCTTGTTGTAAGATTAAATTGATTTGACTTATTTGTAAGTTGCGCAATTCTTTGCATATATAAATCAGAAAAAGGTTTTATTTCTGCTTTCATATCCAAAGATTTTAGATATTCATCATAATTTTCACAAACTGATTCTAATTTTTTTCTTTCAACATTTGATCTATACATATCATTTTTTGACAAATCATCTTTTGACAATGTAGATATTTCAAAATATCCGTGTTTATCAATTTCTTTTATATATTCTTCAACTTGAGAAATTTCAACAACACACGCATCTTTTATATTCTGTTTTACAATTTCTCTTTCAGCAGGATTATCATCAACAAAAACCAAACTATCTAACCCCAAAGATAATTCATTTGCTATTTCTAACATATTTTGACTTTTAGGATTCCAATTTGCTTTTATTGATATAAAATCATCTGGTTTAAGAACTGAATCAGGATGATTCAACCCTGCAATAGCATTACTTTCATCATTTTTTGAATTTATATTTAATATAACACCTAACGATTTTAATTTTTTTAAATATAACTGAAATTCACTATATGCTTGACTAGTTGCTGTTTCTTGTCCTATTTCCAAATTATCAACACCGTCATCACCAACAATACCACCCCATAAAGTATTATCTAAATCAAGCACAAAACCTTTTTTATTTTTCCCATAAATTGATTTTATAATAAGGTTTACATTGTATGCCAAACGCGGAATGGCATCTAAATCACAACAATATTTATACATATACCAAGCTGATAAATTATGCCATTTTTCTAATCCATAATTTGAAGCAACAAAATTCAAATCATTAATATAAAAATTATCATTATTTTGTGCAAAATTATAAAATTTCATATTTAATTCAGAAATAAAATTCAACAACCCATGACAATCAGAAACATCTTTATTTCCCATTAATCTATAACAAGGCTGTTCAAAATTATTCTGTATCACAGTGCAGCCAAATGTTTCAAAACTTTTTCGCCACATTTTTAAAAACTTTTCATATTCAACTTGAAGTTTCTGTTTTACATCATCAACAGAATCTTTAATATCAGGAACATTAATCAAATTTCTATATGAAGTATGAAACCAAATCAAATCTGGTTTAAAAGCTTTTAAATTTTCATCATTAAACATAACATCTTCATAATATTTGTTATATTCACACTCATAAAAATTTGCTTCTATTCCGTTAAACAACAAAAATAAATCCAAAATTTTTACAATATCATGAGTAGTAGAACCACCTAAAACTGCGAAATTTTTCTTAATCCTTTTTGCGCCATTATTCAACAAAACTTGTTTTATTTTTTTTGCTTTGCTTGACAAAATAAAAGGCTCACTTGGATATTCTAATTGTTTATAAAAATCTTCCACTTATTTTCGCTCTTAAACTAAATCGACTACCATTCTATTTGATAATAAACCAAATAGAATAAAAAATTATAAATAATATATAGAAATAACAATAGTATTAACTTATATTAACAAAAATTGACATTTTTTAAAACTAAAATTTGACAAGAATAAGTATATAAAGTACACTAATTAAGAGCATTTACTACGTTCGTAGAAAACAAATTTAGTTACGAACATTCACATTTGGAGTCGAAAAAAGGCAATTTTTTTTTAATACTAGACTTTATATTAATAAGTGAAGAAATAGCTATTGCTATGACATGTTAGACAAAAGGGCAAAGGACTTAAATGAAAGTATCATCAATTAACAATATTCAAGCTAATAAGAATATTAAAAATGACAAAAACAAAATGCCTAACCAAACAAACTATCTTTCAAATAATATGGCTAAAGATAGTGTTTCATTTGGTGGTGCAGGCGCTAAAGCAGGAAATGTAATTACTAAAATTTTCAAAAAATTAGATAATGCAAACTTCTTCGTGGAATTTTTAATCGTAGATTCTTGCAGTATGGTTATTCCAAGAATTTTAGTTGGCTTGAACAGAGATAAAAAAGAACTTGGCCACTTAAATTATAAAGCAGCTAAAGAAGAAGCTGGCAGAGAAATTTTCTCAGGTCCTAGCATGAATTTAATTCCAATGGCAATCTTGACTGGAGTTAGCGCAATTAAACCAGCAGCAAGAATGACTCATAACTCTTTAGACGGTCTAACAGATGCTGCTAAAAAATATGTTTCTAATGAATATTTCAATGCAAAAGATATGGAAAAAGCAGATGGCTTTGCAAAACAACTTTTCAAAGAAGCTTTTGATGATAAAAATTTCAAACAACATTTATTCAAAGATGAAAAAGCAATCAAACAACAAGCATTTGTTGATGCTCTAACAAAATCAACTGATAAAAAATTATCTAAAAAAGAAATGAAAGCTGCAAAACAATCTTTCATCGATTTGGTAAAAGATATCAACAACAGCACAATTAAAAAAGGTTCATCTGCTGCACTAGATGCTTCAGAAATGAATATTTCAGGAAAAACAATCAAAGCAGTTGATTTATTCGAAGATTTTTCTCAATATCAAAAAGATATTATGAGTAAAGTTTCAAAAGAAACTGACAGCAAAAAAATGGTAGAAATGATAGACAAACTTAAAAAGAACAGAGTTGCATTAAAAGCAATAACTGCTGCATCAGCATTCTTTGCAGTTGGTGGTTTCTTAAAGATATTGCCTAAATTCTATCAACAAAAAGGTTTATCTCCAGCACAAGAAAGCGCACTTCTTGCTCAAAAACAAGCAGAAGCAGCTAAAGAAGGAGGTCAAGCATAATGCAAATTAACGCAATTAACAATACAAACATTAATAACGTAAATACAATCAAAAAAGAAAACAACAATCCTTCTTTCGGAAAGCTTAACACTGCAGGACTAAAAGGTTATATGAAAGATAACTTTACTCAATTAAACAAATCAGGTCCTATGGCAAGAGGTATGTTCGTACTTAACGCATTCACTTTCCTACTAGGAAGCAGAATAGTTACAGCAAGAGATGCTGACGAAAAAAGAGAAATCGTTATCAGAGATATCCCAACAGTTCTTCTTTCTGTTTTAGGTGTACCTATGATTGAAAAAGCAACTGCAAAAGTTATCAACAAAACAACAGGTTTTGCAGTTAATCAAAAATACGACGTTCTAAAAGAATGGTACCAAAACGGTAAAACTGTTATGAAAAATGGTAAAGAAGTTGTTGAAAATGCTACTAATTTTAAAGCATTCTCAAAAAGACTTGCAGATCAAGGTGCAGACATCAAAAAAGTTTTCTCAACTTTATCACCAGAAATTAAAAAGTCTTTATCAGAAATGACTGGCTCAAACGAAGAAATCATCAAAAAAATATCTAATAATAATGAATTATCTAAAAAAATCCAAGAAGCATTAAAAAGTGCTGAAAATGGAGCATTGAAAAAAGCTAACAGCTTAAAAACAATTACAAAAGCTTTTGGTTTCGGCTTAACTCTAGGACTTATTGGTCTTCTAATTCCAAAAATTAATATCGCAATTACAAAAGCTATTCACAAAAACGATTCTTCAAAACCAGAAGCTCAAAAAGCATAAATTTTAAATATAAAAAAGGCGGCTTGAACAAATGTTCAAGCCGCCTTTTTTATTATCTAAGAGAAAACGCCACCTAAAAAATACATCTTATCAAGCATTGTTCTTATATCCAACGAACTTGCTTCTGGTTGTTCTGCATTTTGCTGAGCTAAAATATTTTTCGCCGCATCTGTAAAGACAACCGCCGCTTCAGCACGCAATTGAGAAACATTTGCCTGAATAACTGAATTTCCACCGGCAAAAGCATTCATTTCATCAATTTTCGCATTAAAACGTGAATAATCTCCTGCAAAATCGCCAGAAGCTGCAAGTCCAACTCTGGACATCAAATTTGCCCAAGCAATAGGTTGAAACTCTACTGAATTTTTTGGAAGATTTCCATCAACCAAATTTGACGCAGAAGAACTCATAGCTTTATACAAAGCTTGAACATCAAGATATGCATTTCCGGTTTCTTTGACGCCATATTGACGCAACAAAGCTCTAAATTTGGTAGCAGAAATCACTTGACCAAACATTTGATACTGATATTTTTGAAAGTATGTATTTGAATCATCTATTGCTGAAACAACCAAATTTTAACTCTCCAAAAAGACATACGAATACACATAAGAAATCGGCAACTTTTGAACAAAACTTTATAGCAAATAAAATTTTCGTTACATTTAGTTACAGGTTTTCTATTTTTTCATCTTATAGGCGGTTTTTGAAGATTTTTTCTTTTTTACAATTTTACAAGAATCATCTTGACTATCAATTTTTCCGCCAAAATCATTATCAATACCATCACGACAAGAACCGATTGACTCAGGCGATTCTGCTCTGGCAGAATATTTCAACCACTTATTCGGTATTCTCGTCCACAAATATTCGAAAAACTTTTTATAAAACACAGTAACTTGAGAATTTTTTATTATCACAACATTTTCATCATTTTTACTTTCACCACTTTTAGACAAATTCATTGAGCCAACAATTGTATATGTATCATCTATCAATATTGTTTTTGAATGTAATTTCCCTGCAAAAACTTCTGTTTTTACTGGAATTCCAGCAAGCCTTAATTCTTTAATTTTTGAATGACTTTTTGCGTGCGAATTTGTTGCATCTAAAATAATTTTTACTTTCACTCCGCGTTGATGAGCCTTTATTAAAGAGTCTGTTAATTCTTTATGAGTCAAAATAAATGTTGGAATATAAACATAATTTTTTGCATTATCTATCAATGGAATAATTTTATTTTGAATTGTTTTATCTTTTAGAGAAAAACCGTAATCGATTTCAGTACCATTTATATTTATTGGACAATGCGAAAATTTCTTTTTTTGAGAATGAAATTTTCCCAAATACATCTGATTAAACTCTTTTTCAAAATCATTAGCAATTTGTTCTGATTTTATTAACAAAGAACAATTTGAATTAAAAGCTGACATATCTGTATTTGAAATATTTGCAGAACCTGTAAAAACTACCTTTTTATCAATAACAAAAAATTTATTATGCATAATAGAAATTGAAGTTTCAAAATTATTATTTTCTATTATTTTAGACAGATAAAAAGTATCGGAATAAATATTAGTATTTTTGTTTGTGTCATAAACAAATCTTACATTTACACCTCTTGCCATAGCCTGCTTTAGTGCATTTTCTAATTTTGGAATTTTTGTATATCCATATATCGCAAAATCAATACTTTCATTTGCAGAATTAATTTCTGAAACCAAAGCCTGACACATTTTTGATTTACAAACATTATCAGGTTTTGCGGTTCTTGTCATATCAGACAAAAAGACTTTTAAATAACCTAAATCAAGAGTCATTGGTGGAGCTTTTATATCAGGAATAAAATCGTCAGAAAAATAATCAAAATTATTTTCTACACTCTTTTTTGATTTTTTAGATAAACAAAATTTACAAGGTTTAGCTTCTTTTCCAACCTGAGTTCTAAAAATGATTTGGCTATTATGTGCTAAAAGCCCATATTTACAAGTTAATTTATGATATTTTTGACTCTTGTTATTGTAAATAACCAAATCTAATTTTCTTGCATATTCCAATGTTTTTAAAAACTTTTTTAATTTCGGATTTTTTCTTTTTACACCCAAACCATTATCTAACAATAACTGTTGATAATCTTTACTATCAACAATAATTTTATTATGAACAACTTTTACTGTTTTGTTTTCTAAAGTTTCGTTTGCAAATTTTTCAGCCAAATAACCAAGTCTTAAAGCATCTTCCAATGTGATATTTAAAGATTTTAAAAGAATTTCAGTATTATTATAAGGTTTTGTTGAAAAACTAAAAACTTCTGATAATTCAACAATTTCATCATTATCTGCAACATTATTTTTATTAAAATCAACGACTATTTCAGTTGGACTTTTTATTTCAATAACTTTGTAAGATTGTTTTTTAAGCAAAATATAAAGCGTAAACGCAATAAAAGATATTATTACGAAACAAACAGAAAAACGCTTATACATTTTTACTCCTTGTAATTTACAATATCAAAGCCTAATCGTTTAATTTTATCTTCTAAATCTCTATCCTGAGTAATTCCAAATTCAACAACATGATGATTTTTAACTTGTTCATTATATTTACAAGGATGAATTAAAGCCTCAGCTACAATATTTTCCATTTCCAATTTTTCCAAACCTTTGAAAACTGTTTGACTATCCATCATGCCGGTATAGCCAACACCAATCAAAAAGTTGTTTGTATTCAAGCCATACTCTTTAACAACATCCATATTTTGAGATGTAAAAGAATTTAATAATAAAATTTTCAAAATATTTGGAGGATATTTTAAAGACAAATGTTTTTTAACACTTGGAACAAGATAAAATTCCTCATGCTGAGTTCTTATTTGTGCAATACCATATTCTTTTGCTAATTTGGCAGTTAATTTAAAAATATTCGGAATAGCATGAACATGCACATGCGAATCTATATGAGTAGGTTTTACATAATTCATTATTAACTCAATTTGAGCTCTAAATTCTTTTTCAATTTTTTCTAAAAAAGAAGCATTTGAAGACATAGCCATTAATTTTAAATAGCCGTCATTAAAAGCATCTCCACCTACTAAAGCATTACCTTCAATAATATTTAAATGAACACCAACGCCTAAATTTGGACATTCCGGAATAATCTCTTCCATAGCAGATTTAAAAGCAGGACCATTCGCACAAACACTTGTACTCTTTAAAAAGCCGTTTTGATGACCTTCTAACACCGCTCTATTAAACTCTTTTGACATTCCAAAATCATCTGCGTTTAGTATAAATTTTTTATTACTCAACATAATACCCTCTTGCTCTTATAACCAATATATTGTAACATAAACATGAACAATTATAATTGGGGATATAAAAATGGTTAAACCAACTCTTGCGATAATAATACCGTGTTTAAACGAAGAACTACTTGTTGAAAGCACTGTAAACAGATTATTTGAAGTTATCAATACACTAATCGAAAAAGATAAAATCAAAAAAAATAGTTATATTTATTTAGTTGATGATGGTTCAACAGATAAAACGTGGGAAATAATTGAAAAATTACATAACGAAAACCCATTGGTAAAAGGTGCAAAATTCGTAAAAAACTACGGAAACCAAAAAGCACTTGTAGCAGGACTTTTGGGAACAAGAGAAATAGGCTGCGATTGTGTTGTATCAATTGATGCAGACTTGCAACAAGATGAATGGGCAATCGAAAAATTCATTGATAAATATTCTGAAGGATACGATATTGTCTGCGGTATCAGAAACAGCAGAGATACAGATTCTTTCTTTAAAAAATACACTGCTTTATGTTTCTACAAAGTTATGAATTTATTAGGAGCAAAAATTCCAGTAAACCACTCTGACTATAGACTTGTAAGCAATAAAAGCTTAAAAATATTAGAACAATACCCTGAAAAACAATTATTTTTAAGAGGATTCTTCAACGAAATAGGATTAAAAACAGCCTATGTTAATTTTGATGTAAAACCAAGAATGTTGGGAAAATCAAAATTCAACTTCCTAAAACTTCTTGGATTGGCACTTAATGGTATTACTTCTTTCAGCATCATTCCTCTTAGAATTATCGCTGTTTTAGGTTTTATAATGGCACTTGCTAGTCTTGGTTACGGACTTGAAGTTATGTATGAAAAAATAATTCTTGACTGTACACCTAAAGGCTGGGCAACACAAATCTGCTTACTAACATTCTTTGGCGGTATTCAATTATTTTGTTTAGGTATTATCGGAGAATATCTAGGACAAGTTTACAGAGAAGTAAAAGCACGTCCAAGATACGTTAATGATATAGAGTTGAAATAAATAAAATAATCATTAAACTATTATTACCAAGTCAAAAATAAGTAAAAAAAAAGCCGACTTTTCTAAAAGACGGCTACTAGACTTGGGGAGGAGGTTATGAAAAACCATTTAGGCTTTTCACACTCATATCTTCGGCAATGAAAAATAAAAACTTTAATTTTTTATTTCAATCTCATACAAATAGTTTACATTTCTTAATTAATTTTGTATAATAAGACAATGAAAAAACTAAAAAACATACTATTTATACTTATAATTTCACTATTTTGTTTGCAATCACCAACACTTGCAGACGATATTCAACTTAGAAATTATGATGGTATAGAACTTGCAAAAGGAACTTTCATTTCTGTAATGATTACAAAAGAAGTTTCCACTTTTTACGATGATGTAGGTGCAAAAGTAGAATTTTTAGTAAATACAGATACTTTTTTGAGAGATATAAATATAATTCCTAAAAATTCAAAATTTTTCGGATACATATCAAATATCAACGACCCAATTGTTGGCTCAGATGCATCAATGGTTATAAAAATTGTTAAATTACAACTTCCTGATGGTTTTGAAATGCCTGTAAAAGGATACATTTATTCTCCTAAAGCAAATATCTTAGGTGGAAATGCAACAGAACCTGCATCATATATTACAAAAGTGTCAAAACGACAAGGTATGCCTTACCAACTTGGTTTCGTTCCTGGAGCAACACTAAAAATGGGAAAACACTACTCAATTGCAGCAGGTACTGATTTACTTGTTGTTCTTGTCGCTCCTCTTTATATTACACATACTGTTACAAATTGACAAAGCTAGCTTTTTACTTCATAATGATATAGTTATCATAATTTTGACGGATATGTATGGAGTATAAAATAATTATGTATAAAAAAATAGTTTGCACTTTGTTAGTAACATCTATGATTAGTTTTGCGCCGGCTTTTGCTGACCAAAATTTTCAATATAGCATGCCACAACAAACATCTACTAACTCAAACACTTTAAAAGGACGTTTGGTAAAAGTTCAAGAAGGAACAACATTCCAAGCTGTAACATCTTCTGCCATTGGTTCTGCTTTCATGTCAGAAGGTCAAAGTGTAAAGGCATACTTGGGTACAGATTTTTATGCAAACGGAACATTAATTGCACCTGCCGGAAGTACAGTTTCTGGTTTTGTAGTTAATGTTTCAAAAGCAAAACACGGAACTATAAGTGGAAGCATAAAAATCAGATTTACAGAAATTGAAACTTCATACGGTTCTAGAATACCTATTTCAGCTTACATTAAAACAAAAGATGGAACAGGTGTTTTACGTGGAGCAACAAAAGCAACTGTTGCTAAAGAATACACAAAAGATGCGGTGATAGGTGCAGGAGCAGGTGCATTAACAGGACTTGTTGCAGCAGCTATTGGCGGAGGAGCTATTGGTCAAACAACAGCAATTATGACTGGTGTTGGCGCTGGTGTTGGACTAGTAAAATCAGGAATTGATAAAGGTGAAGATGTAGAAATTCCTTCAGGAGCTAACATTGAACTTATATTAGACCAACCAATTACAGTTTCTCCAAACCAAAATAGTTATAAATATTAGTAAACAGACTAATAATATAATTTGTAAAATAACATAAAATATATTAAGCAATATATAAAAGACGAGGGGAGTCTTAAAAGAAAATAAATGGCAATTTTGGGAAATAGAGATAGTTTCATAACAACAAAAGAAACTAAAAAAGAGACATATACAATACCGGTTGTAGTCCAAAAATCAGAAGAAGGAATATCATTCAAGAAATCATTGATTTTATCTACAGTATTACATCCAACTGTAATCGGTTTAGCTTGGCTATGTGTTTTTGTTTTAGCTCTTATGGGAATAACATTCTCAATGTTTGAAATGCCAAAACAAAAAATGGACGACATTGAATTTGTATTAGTTGATAATCTTCCTGAACAAATGCCAAAGAACAAAAATACAAAAAATCGTTCTGACAGAAACACAAGAACTGGCGGTATAAACGATCCAAAAAGAAAAGTTTCTATGCCTTCTCCTGCTCCAACTAAAAAAGTTGCACAAAGAAAAGCTACAGCAGGCAAGAAATCAAAAACACCTTCTTTAACAGAAAAAATAAAATCAACAATAAAACCAGTTAAACCAAATAACAAACCAGCAGGACAAAAATCTTTGACTCAACCTAAAAAAGGACCAGAGCCAAAACCTGCACCACCAACAGCAAGACCTTCAGTTAGACCGGCAAATCATCCAAAACCAACAACAATGCCACGTTCTAACTTTACAGTTCCTGTTCCTGCAGGTGGTACATCTACAAAAAAATATTATGCAACTGGCCCTGTTGGCGGACACGGAACAGCAACCACTGGAGGTTCTGCAACAGGAACTGGCAGAAGATATGCTCCAACTCCATCATTATCACCAACCAAAGGTACAGGTAGTGGATCTGGAAGTGGAACAGGTTCAAAACTTTCAAGAGGTTCTTCAGGATATGGTAGCGGCGGCAACCCAGGAGGTGGCGGTGGCGCACCAGGAATAGACTCTTTAAAAGAAGCTGATTTTGGTCCATATATGCGCGAACTTCAACGTCGTATAAAAATGAACTGGGATCCTCCAAAAGGAAACGAAAGTA
>JAKSUT010000029.1 GCA_024408705.1 bacterium
ATCTAAACCAATACTTTGTAATTCACGAACCAATACTTTGAATGATTCCGGAATACCAGGTCTTGGAATATTATCACCTTTAACGATAGCTTCATAAGCTCTGTTACGTCCGTTTACATCATCAGATTTGATTGTAAGCATTTCTTGAAGTACATAAGCTGCGCCGTATGCTTCTAATGCCCAAACTTCCATTTCACCAAATCTTTGACCACCGAATTGAGCTTTACCACCCAATGGTTGTTGAGTTACTAATGAGTAAGGACCTGTAGAACGAGCGTGAATTTTATCATCTACTAAGTGAACAAGTTTCAAGATATAAGATAGACCAACTGCAACAGGTTCATCAAATTGTTCACCTGTACGTCCATCAATCAAGTAAACTTTACCGTCTTCTCTAACCCAATCGCAACCTGATTCTTTGATACCTCTCAAAAGCTCAGCTTTTGTTGCAATTTCAGATTGGTTTTCACCATACATTTCATCAAATGATGGAGCTTCGTAATGATCACCAGTCAAGTATGCTGCTAAACCTAGCAAACATTCATAAGTTTGACCAACGTTCATACGAGAAGGAACACCTAGTGGGTTCAATACGATATCTACTGGAGTACCGTCTGGCAAGAATGGCATATCTTCTTTTGGAAGTATTCTTGAAACGATACCTTTGTTACCGTGACGTCCTGAAAGTTTATCACCTACAGAAACTTTACGTTTTTGAGCAATGTAAACTCTGATTACTGTATTTGCTCCTGGTGGTAATTCGTCACCTTTTTCTCTGTCAAATACCTTAACATCAAGAACTCTACCACCTTCGCCGTGAGGAACTCTTAATGAATTATCTTTTACATCTCTTGCTTTTTCAGCGAAGATTGCTCTTAATAATTTTTCTTCAGGTGGGTGTTCAGATTCACCTTTTGGAGTAACTTTACCTACCAAAATATCATCTGCATAAACTCTTGCACCAATACGAACGATACCACGTTCATCCAAGTGTCTTAGAGATTCTTCTGAAACGTTTGGAATTTCACGAGTAATTTCTTCTGGTCCAAGTTTTGTTTGTCTTGCATCGATTTCTAATTTTTCTATGTGAAGAGAAGTGAATATATCATCTTGAACACATCTTTCTGATAAAAGGATAGCATCTTCGAAGTTATATCCTTCCCAAGGCATATAAGCAACTAAAATATTTTTACCTAATGATAACTCACCACCATCAGTTGAAGCACCGTCAGCAATAACATCACCAGCTTTAACCTTATCACCTTCATTAACGATTGGTCTTTGGTTAATACAAGTATCTTGGTTACTTCTCAAATATTTCAATAATTGAACTTGATGTAATTCGCCTTTTGAATCTTTAATAACAATTTCTTCACCAACTACTCTTACAACAGTACCGTCACAAGGAGCAACTGCTACCATTCCAGAGTCTTTTGCAGCTCTTGCTTCTAAACCTGTACCAACTACTGGTCTTTGAGTAATTAATAGAGGTACTGCTTGACGTTGCATGTTAGAACCCATCAAAGCACGGTTAGCATCATCGTGTTCGATAAATGGAATCATTGATGTTGCAACTGAGATGATTTGGATTGGACAAACACCAACATAGTCGATTTTGTCTTTTTCTACCATAATAAATTCTGAACGGTATCTTGCAGGAACAAAATCTTCTTTGAATGTTCTGTCTTTGTTCAATTTAACGTCAGCAGGAGCGCAACGATAGTTTTCATCTTCGTCAGCTGTCATATAAATAACTTCGTCTGTTACCACACCATTTTTAACAACGAAGAATGGTGATTCAACAAAACCATAGTCATTAACTTTTGCGTGAGTTGCCAAAGAACCAATCAAACCAGCGTTTGGACCTTCTGGAGTTTCAATCGGACAAATACGTCCATAGTGTGATGGGTGAATATCACGAACAGCGAAACCTGCTCTTTCTCTCATCAAACCACCAGGTCCTAAAGCTGAAATACGTCTTTTGTGAGTTAATTCAGCAAGTGGGTTTGTTTGGTCCATAAATTGTGATAATTGAGAACTTCCGAAGAATTCTTTTAATGAAGCAACTAATGGTTTAGTGTTCAATAAGTTCAATGGTGTCAATGTATCAGAATCTTGCAAAGTCATTCTTTCTTTTACGATTCTTTCGATACGGCTTAAACCAACTCTGAATTGGTTTTGTAGCAATTCACCAACTGAACGAATTCTTCTGTTTCCTAAGTGGTCAATATCATCTAATGAACCTTCATCATAAGTTAAGTTAATCAAGTATTCAATTGAAGCAACGATATCTTGAACTGTCAAAGTTCTTACTGAACTGTTGATGTTCAAGTTCAATTTTTTGTTCAATTTATAACGACCAACTCTACCTATATCATATTTCTTTTCATCAAAGAATCTAGCTTCAAGAATTGAACGTCCACCTTGTGGAGTTGCTGGATCACCAGGTCTAAGTTTTTTGTAAACTTCAACCAAAGCATCATCTGTTGTTTCAGCTGTATCTTTTTCCAAAGTCTTTTTCAAGAATTCAGAGTGAGTAAATAATGTTTCCATTTCAGAAACTGTAATACCCATAGCTTTCAACAATGTTGTAGCTAAAATCTTTCTGTTTTTATCAATTTTTACGTAAACTAAATCGTTTGAATCAGTTTCGATTTTCAACCATGCACCACGGTTTGGAATCATAGTTGCATTATATAATCTCTTACCTGTTGGAGATATTTCACGCTTGAAATAAACACCAGGAGAACGAACGATTTGTGAAACGATTACACGTTCAGCACCGTTTACAATGAATGTACCTTTGTCAGTCATTGTAGGAATGTCACCGATGTAAACTTCTTGTTCTTTAATTTCCCCGCTATCACGGTTTACAAGTCTAATCATTACGCGAAGTTGTTTTGCATAAGTTGCGTCATGAATTCTTGCTTCTTCAATTGTGTATTTTGGATTATCAAACGTATAGTTTGGTAAGAAATGCAATTCCAATCTACCTGTATAGTCTTTAATAGGACTAAAAGACAATAATTCTTCTTTTAAACCTTCTTTTAAAAACCATTCAAATGATTTTTTTTGCACTTCAATTAGGTCTGGTAAATCATCCAATCTGGTTGCAGGAATACCCATTGGAGTTACTCTTTTTGCATATTTTGTTGTCGACATTAATTCACCTCTTAAGCTTATTATATATGGTGTACGTACTAAAAAATTTTGCTATCTATATTTTGACAAGACATGGTTTTCCATGTTATTCTATCGTACTACGAGCATGAAGATAGTCAAGAAATATTGAACGTATTTCAAAAATCATGTTTACAAAATTTTACAATTAATTTTTTAAACTTTTTTATCATGCTAAAAAATGCACAAATAGACATTTTCCATGTCAATACTAGATTTTTAATTTTACCCAAAAGTATTAGTTAAAAAATTTTTTAAGGTTTCAAAATTTCGAAAAGTGGGTATAAAGCTTAAACATTTACACAAACGAATGCAATAGCCTTTGTTTTATCGTGTGAAAGACTAACATCAATTTTTAATTTTTCATATCCGTTTTTCTTCGGAAGTTTAATTTCTGGATATTCTTTTTCTTTCAAAACTTCTATTTCTGACATAAAAGGAGGAGTCATATCCAAAGCGGAAATTGCCTTTATCACTGCTTCTTTTGCGCAAAATCTCACAGCATAATGACTTTCTGGATATTTATAAGAACGACAATATTCTTGTTCTTTTTTAGTGAAAATTTTGTCGTAAAAATGTTGAGATTTATCCTTAAATCTTGATATTTCTTCTATATCAACACCAACTGTCATTTAATATATTTCTCCTTTTTTAAAATATTTTATCAAAAACTAAAAATAACGTCATGTTTTAATTTGTCATGACGTTATTTTTTAATTTATTTTTCTTCTTGAAGCTTTGATATTTCATCTCTTATTGATAAGACTTTTGAATTGTAATAATCAAGCCAAGTTTCACCAGTTGCTTCATCTTTTATTGATGGTTCTGCCAAAGCTCTAATTCTTTTATTATCAAATTCTGTTATTTGTTCTTTTAACTGCACCAACACCTCTCTTTTTCGTTTTTCTTCCTGTTTTTCTTTATATTCTTGAGTTGAAGAAATATCTTTTAATTCATTATCTTCAAACACATATTTATCTGCTTCAAAATCTTCAAAATCAATATCTACAAAAATACTATTTGCATAAGGTTTCGCAGACCAACTTATAATTTTACCATCTCTCACACCTATATACATAAATTCTCCTTTCTGAATTTTAACGGAACAAAAATAACATTCGCAGAATAAGAAGCAAAAACATATACTTTTTGTCCTCTATTTACAGGTACAAAATACCCCCCTTTTGTCGAGGTATTATAAGCAAAATTCACATCAAAATTATATCCATCTAAAGAAACAACAGATGTAGTATTAGAATCGTAACTAAAAACATACAAAAGACCGTTTGCTGTCATTGTATGAGTTGTATTTACTGCAAATCCAACAACTGAAGTATAATCATAATAAAAATTGATAAATGAATTTGAATTCAGTGTATATCCATTTTGATTATACGAAAAAGTCAAAATCTTACTTATTGCGCCATTTGTAATATACACTTTACCCAATGGAATATCATGAAAATCTACATACTCCTCATTTACATATTTTTTACAAACAACTGGTTCTACACTTGTATCTAGCCAAATATCATCTTCCAACATTTGTGGTACTGTTTTTTGAATATATATTATATTTTTTTTGACATACAAATTTCCTTCTGTATCTACAAAAATATTATATACACCATTCTCTTTTCCAACCATTGACAAATCATCAAAAGAGTCAAAAGTATACTGATTTCCTTCATAATCCAAACAAACCAAATTTGGATAAATTCCACCAACCTTTGATGTAATAGTAAGTCCGGAATAAGTAAATAAATCTGCGTTTCCATTTGTAACATTACCTGATTTTGCGCAAAAATAAGATGATATTTTTTGAATTTTTGCATTCATCTCTTCTTGTATTTCTTTTACTTGTCCTTTATTCATTGCCTGAAAATCTTCTTCAGCATTTGCAACAGAAAAAGGTTGTAATTCATTTCCATTCATATCAGCCTTAAAATTTATAGCATCTTTCAAAACAGAAAAATTAGAATTTACTTCACTTGCTTTTGCCTTTGTTCCAGGAATAAATGTTTTCAATATAAATTCATTATTTTCGCTCATAAAACCTCCTTTTCATAAACAATTATTCCATTTTTCCAAAAATAAAAAAGTCAGCACTTATACTTACATACAAATCCTTATAGAAAAATTAAGTTTTTGCCCATTAAAAACTCATTGGTATAATTAAAATATGAAGATTTTAGGAATAGACCCGGGAATGGCAATAGTAGGTTACAGCGTCTTAGATTATGACGATGAAAATTTTACTCTTTTACATTCCGGTTCAATAAAAACAGACAAAAATTTATCTGACTCAAAGAGATTATTAGAAATATCTCAAGATTTAGACACAATAATCAACAAATATAAACCTGAAATCGCTTCTGTTGAAAAATTATATTTTTTCAAAAACCAAAAAACAATTATTCCCGTTGCAGAAGCAAGAGGAGTTATAATGATGGTTTTGGAAAAAAATAATATTCCTGCTTTTGAATATACGCCGATAGAAGTTAAACAGACTTTGACAGGATATGGAAGAGCAGACAAAAAAGAAGTAGAACAAATGGTTAAACTGACTCTACAAAGAAATGATTTACCATGTTTAGATGATACAATAGATTCAATGGCAATTGCGATTTGCCATGTTAGAAATAATCCAAAAATACTTTCTAACGTATAACTTGAAAGGAATACATTATGAACCAATTATTAATGAAACAAATAGCAATATTAAGCGCAATATTAGGTGGAATACTTGGAGTAATAACTCTTATTCCTTTTATAAAAACTCTTTCTTTTATGGCATTAATTTTGTGTGTATCAACAATTGTTCTTGTTTATATGAAAAAAAATGATGCCATCGGCATAATAAATACAAGAGAAGGTGCTGTTTTTGGTGCTATTTCAGGTTTTGTTTCTTTCATAGCTTTTTCTATCGTATTTATTCCTCTTGTATCAATAATCGGATTAATTTTTAAATCTTACAATACATACGGAATACTTTATTTATTAAAAGCATCAGGATTTTTTGTTCTTGTGATGCTTGTTATATTTATTGCAATTTTAAGCGCATTAATGAATGCTTTTTCAGGACTTGTAACAGCTTATGTTTATGAATATTTAACAGGCATAAAAAAAGAAGCAAATGAAAATTTTGAAATAGAAATAGACAACTAAGAATATTTAAAAACAGGAGAAAACAATAGTGGTTGAATTCAAATCAAACATAAAATCAATCGAATGGACACAAAAAGAGGAAATGAATGGTGTTTCAAAAATGATAGACCAAACTCTTATTCCTTATGAATACAAATATGTTGAAATAAAAACAGGACAAGAAATGTTTGATGCGATAAAAACAATGATTGTCAGAGGTGCTCCTGCTATTGGAATTGCTGGTGCGCACGGGGTATGTTTATATGCACAAGAATTTGCAAAAACAATTCAAAATCTTGATGAATTTAAAACAAAATTAAAAGAACGCGCTGAATATTTAATAAGTTGCAGACCAACTGCGGTAAATCTTCGTTGGGCGGTAGAAAAACAAATAGAATTAATTAATTCTTCAAATTCAAATATCAAAGAACTTATAAAAGAATTAATCAAACAAGCAATAAAACTTGAAGATGAAGATATAAAAATCAATAAACGCATGGGTGATTATGGTGCAGAAGTTGTTCCAAAAGGCGCAACAATCCTAACTCACTGCAACGCAGGTGCATTGGCAACAGTAGGATACGGAACAGCACTAGGTGTTATTCGTTCTGCTTTTGCAAAAGACCCTACAATCCAAGTTTTTGCAGATGAAACAAGACCAAGACAACAAGGTGCAAGACTTACCACTTTTGAACTTGTTATGGATAAAATTCCTGTAACCTTAATTACAGATGGCATGTGTTCATACTTTATGAAAAAAGGTATGATTGACATGGTTGTTGTCGGAGCTGATAGAATTGCTACAAACGGTGATACTGCAAACAAAATCGGAACATACACAGTTGCAATTTCTGCAAAATATCACAATGTTCCATTCTACATAGCAGCACCGCTTTCAACAATAGACACATCAATTAAAACCGGTGATGAAATAAAAATTGAAGAACGTTCACACGAAGAAGTTACACACATAAATGGTAAAGCCATTTGCACAGAAGGTGTGAAAGTTATAAACCCAGCTTTTGACGTAACTCCACACGAACTTATCGCAGGTATAATAACCGAATACGGAATTTTAAGACCAGATTACAATAAATCTATTGCAGAAGCATTTGAAAAAGCTAATAAATAAGGTTTATTTAATATCAACCCAGCCTTTTTCTTTTGAAAAAGATTGAACTCTTGTAGAATCTAACTTGATTGCATTGTTTCTGTCTGTTCTTAAAACTTTTACATTATTTGATTTTAAAGTATCTAAAACAACACCGTTTGGATGTCCATAATTATTTTTGCCTGTTGAAATTATTGCATAGTCAGGATTTAGTCGGTCTAACATTTTTTTATTAACAACATTTTTTGCACCATGATGACCAACTTTTAAAACTTCAACTTTTTTAGGTAATTTAGCTTGAATTTTTTCAAAAGCATCAACTCCAGCATCACCCATCAACAATGTATCATGCTCACCTTCTGAAGCTAATGTCATAATTGAATTTTCATTTGAAGAAGATTTTTTACCAGAAAACCCTGCTTCAAAAAGTTGAACTTTCACATTATCTTGTTTATAAATAGTTTGACCATTATGCACTAAACGTAATTTCTCTGGGTATTTTGCATAAAGATTTTGAGCTATCGGTGATTTATCATTCAAAGAATTAACATACACATGTTTAATATTTAAAGAAGAGATTAAATCTTCTGCACCACCAGCATGATCAGCGTCGAAATGAGTTAAAATCATACCATCAATATTTTTCACACCTCTATCTTTTAAATATTTATTGATAACATACTTTGCTTGGCTTTTTCCTGAATTATAAGGCATTTTACCCGAATCAATAATAAAATATTTATTATCAGGAGTTTTTAACAAAATCGCATCAGCATTTTGAACATCAAAAGTAATTATTTCCATCTTGTTTGAATAATTTACACTCAACATAAATAATGAAAAACTAATAATGAAAAGTGATGTAACAGTTTTTCTACTGAACCCATGTTTTATAATAAATATAAGCAAAATAACAAGAGAATAATACAATAAAATTTGAACAGCGCTTGGCTTTGGCATAGTTAGCAAAGAATCTGGCAAACTTGCAAAAAATGTTGAAATCCATACTAAAATATTCAAAAATGGATTTAGTATAAAATCAAAAACTCTGCAAACAATATCTGAAATTGGTGTAATTATTGAAAGAACAGAACTTATAAACCCACCAAATGAGATAACAGTCAAAAACGGCATAGCAAAAACATTTGCAAAGAATGAATATAAGCTAAATGAATTGAAATAATACATCTGAATTGGTGTAACCCAAATTTGAGCAACCAAAGGAACAAATAAAATTCCTGTAAAATACGGAGGAATATATGGTTTTAATTTTTCCGTAATAAATGGCATCATCACAAGCAACCCGAAAGTTACAATAAATGATAATTGAAAACTTACATCATTTATATAAGACGGATTTATTATTAACATTATCAATGCGACAAAAGAAAGAAGTGAAATACTATGCACATCACGATTTATCAATTTACCTATAAGCACAAAAATCAAAATCGTTGCAGCTCTTAAAACAGAAGCACCCATACCTGTCATAAGAGTATAGAAAGAAACAATAAATATACCACTTGCAACAATTACTTTGTATGGAACACGAAATTTGTTTAACAAGAAAAACCAAATACCATAAATCAAAGCTACGTTCATACCAGATGCGGCTAAAATATGCAACAAACCTGAATTTGTAAAAGCATCTTTTATATGATCAGGTGGTGAAATTGCATCATCACCAAAAACTATTCCGCCTAAAATTTCTAAATTTGGACTTTTTAAATATTTTGAATGAGTTGTAATAATTTTCGTTCTTAAATTGTTTAAATGTTGAACAACACCCCATTTTGCACCAATTTTTTCTTCTACCCAATAACAATTATCATAAGTTGAATAAAAAAGACTAAATGCATTAAAATTTCTCAAATATTTTCCATAATCAAATTGAGAAGGATTTGTAACCTTAAAAGGAGCACGCAATTTACCATTAATTTTATAAAAATCACCGATTTTAAAATTTTTCATTTGCTCTTTTGTGCAATCAATTCTAACATAAGTTTTTGCCGAAACAGAGTGAAGCTCATCATCATAAAAAATATCACTTACGTTAAAGAAAAACCTTGTTTTATTTTCAAAACCAGTATCTGGAATTGAAACAATCTGCCCTTTTATAACAGCATCTTTAGGAGCAACTTTGTACAAATAGTCCGAATCATTAATTCTCAAATCTGCATTAAAATATGCAAAAAAGAACATAAAAAGCCATAATAAAATAATTTTTGGAGATATGTAATTTTTTACAATAGCAACTACAAAACCAGCAACAAGAATTGCTAAAATTACAATTGCAGATTCTTCAAAATAAGCCAATAAACCTGCGATATAAACAACACAGGTAAAAAACATTAGGAAAAATTTATTTTGACTTATAGACCCAAAAAATTCTCTTATCATACTTGTTCTTATTATAACAAAAAAAGAGGAAACTTGAAGTTTCCCCTTTTACAAATTCTAAAATTTGTTAAATCAATAACTACTTAACAAGTTCTTTGAATTTTTTACCAGCTGAAAATGCAGGAACTGTTTTAGCAGCGATTTTCAATACTGCACCTGTTTGAGGGTTACGTCCTGTTCTTGCAGCTCTTTTACGTGGTTCGAATGTACCGAAACCAACTAAAGTTACTTTTTTACCTTTAGAAACTGTTTTTTCGATAGTTTCTAATGTAGCAGCCAAAATGTCAGCTGCAGCTTTTTGAGAAACTTTTGATTTTTTTGCTACTTCTTTTACCAATTCTTCTTTGTTCATTATGAACCTCCTTTTTTTGCCATCTTTGATTTATATTCTTTGCGAAAACGAAAACTTAAATAATTTTTCCCCATCAAATATTGGCGTACTGTAACGACTGCCCTTGTTGGACATTAGTAATTATACATTTTTATTATGTTTTTACAAGCCTTTTTTTTAAAAAAAGTAAAAATACTTTACAAACATTGATTTTAAAGGATTTATTGTTTATTTAAAAAAACGAAAAATAAGTATTTACAAGGGTTTTCATTACTTATAAAAATTTGGATTAATTCTCGCAAACTGAACACCACGATAAAAATATTGTAAAATTTGATACGCATTATACCCTTGCTTTGCTAAATTATTTGCTCCATGTTGGCTCATACCAACGCCATGCCCCGATTTTTTTATTTTGTCATCAAAAGATGGAACTGATTGCAAATAAGGCAAATTATGAGTCCAAACTTTTCCTGACGTTGTTGTTTGACCACCTGCTGAAGCTGAATAATAAGCAGGAATAATTTTTGAATCATATATTAAAACAATTTCTCTTGTATCTTCTACGGCTCTATTTGTATTTCTTTTCTCAGCTGATGCCCCACCATAAGCTTGATCTTCCGGAGTATCTTTCAAATCATAGCCATGACTTGCACGTTTTCCAAGATTTGCCAATGCATAACTTCTTGCAGCAATTGCTTGTGCTTTATGTGCTTCATAAGACCAACCCGATGGCATTTCAGAAGGAACAACACCTTTTATGTAATCTTCTAAATTAATTTTATTTATAACAGTTAAATAACCATTTCGATTATAAACAATAAAATGACCTCTATACCATTTATTTTTCACACTTAAAAAACCGCTATTATAAGTTTTTATTGAAATAAAATTTGTTTTTAAATCATAATAAGAACCATTTACTTTTATTGCTATATTATGTCTGTAAGCTCTTAATTCATAAGGAACCATGCCTGCGAGCGTAAATATCGTACGATTTGAATTTCCATCAATAACAGCAGCATTAACAGAAGAGCCAATTACTGCACGACTTGCAGCATCAACTAACCCTATTTTTATTGCAAAACATGGTTGTGTAAAAATTATTTGAAAAATAATTATAAAAAATAAAAGTATGAACCTCTTCATACTTCTATTATAATCCAAAATTTAAAGAAAGTTTTAAGAAAATGGAACACAGCTATGCTATGTACTCTTGCGATTCTTTGTCTTTCCTTAAAATTATTTTATCTGCAACTGCAAGACCTGCGTCGTATGCCTTGCAAGAAGCAAAAATTAATCCTACTGAGCCTAATACGCCTGGGGCATGTTTTAGTACTTTTGCTAGGAATTTTGAATGTGAAGCCAATTCGCCTACTTTTCCTTTAATTTTTGGCAAAACTTTTTTCACAAAGCCAGACTCTTGAATAACTTCACTAGATGCGACTTCTTTTGCTTTTTGCTGTATCACACCAGATTTTACAAGTTTTTCTGCGCTGAACATTGCGGTTAAAGCACAAGCATTTTCTACTGTTGCTTCTTTTTTGTCATCTGCTAGAGCAATATCAATACCTGCTGATGCTATAATCAAAGGATTTATATTCTTACTTGCCCAATTAGCAGCTTTTCCTACTCCACCAATCAATTTATCTGCTTTTGCAGCCTCTTCCAATGAGGTTGTTACTTTTTTTGTTGAATTTAATATTACATCATCTACTTTTGTTTTTGTTTTTGTAGCTCTAACAATTGCATTATCAAGATCATTAACTTTATTTACTGCATAGTCATACAAATTTTTTCCTTGTCCTAAAGCAACACCTAATCTACCTATATGACCATCTTCGACTTTTTTCATATTTCGATACAGAAAAACTGAACTGGTTACTGCTGCTCCTAATGCTGCTATTGGAGTACTTTTACCAGTTGCATATTCAAATACAGATTTTACCGCACCTACTGCTGCCATAATTTAAATAAACCTACTTTAAATATAAATTACCTAACCTTATACATATATATAAAGTATTTGTATATAAATAAATTGCCATGTATCTTAACATGCCCCGTAACATTTGTTTACAAAAAGAATAATAATTTATGTATATTATAATTACTATATGTTCAAATTTAATGATTTTCACGGAAAAACAATACTTACATCTTCTTTAATCGAAGATAAAAAAGAAGTAACAGCTTTCTTTACAACAAGAGATTTGTCTTTAAAAGATGGTGGTCAAGAAGATATGACAAATTTCGTGGAAGAAAGCAAAAAATTTATATGCGAAAAATTAAATATTCCACTTAAAAATTTAATTATCCCTGTACAAACACACAGCGATAATATTGAAATAATAACAAGTACAGAAGAAACATTTGATAACACTGATGCTCTTATAACTAACATTCCAAATATCGCAATCGGTTTAAATTTTGCTGATTGTGTACCTATAATCTTTTATGATGAAAACAAAAAAGTTATAGCCTGCGCTCATGCAGGTTGGAGAGGAACAGTACAACAAATAGGAATAAAAACCGTACAAAAAATGATTGAAAAATACGATTCAAAACCAGAAAATATAATGGCACGAATGGGTGCAAGCATTGGCAAATGTTGTTTTGAAGTAAAAGAAGATGTTATGGAAAAAATAAAAAATTCAATACCTCAAAAATTCCATACAGAAGAAGTTTTTTCAGATAATAAAGTAGATTTGAAATTAGTAAATAAAATCCAACTATCTAATTTTGGAATAAAAAAAATTGACGTATGTGAGAATTGCACATCTTGTTCTAATGATTTATTCTATTCTTACAGAAAAGAAAATGGAAAATGTGCAAGACATTCTGCAATAATCATGTTAAAGGAGAACAAATGAACGTAATTGATAAACTAAAACTTATAAGTGACACTATCGGCGAATTAATAAATTTTGCAAAAACTGATGATATTGTTGGAGCAGATTTCAACGAATACATCATGACAATAGGATTAAAAAATGCACCTGAAACACAAAAAAATGCAGAAAGTATCCCTTATATTTTTGAAAGAAATATCAATCTTAAAAGTATTCCTGAATTATTTTTAGAAAAAAATCAAACTACAAGCGAAGAAACAAAAAACATTGTAAAAGGTTTATCAAACGCGACTTCTTCAATTTTTGAAGTAAAAATGATTTTAAAAAATGGTTTTGAATTATACAATTTGGTTAATGAAAAAAGTTACAAAGTTATATCATTGACAAAAATGACAAATTTCAGAGGACTTGGAAACGGTCAGTTTGTCGTTGCAAGAATTTTTGAATACGAAAATGAATATTATCTAATCGAAATTTCAAACACTTTAGCTTCACACAGAAAAGAAGAAGCATTAAGATATGCAATTGCAAAAATCATTCAACAACCTGAACTTGTTTACAAAGATAACCCAGAAAAACTTGCAAGAATTGAAGAACAAGTTGCAAAATTATACAAAAAATTCACAGAACTATTCAAAAAAGATGAAATTATCGCAATCAACAAAAATGCAGATGATTTAATCAATATGTTCAACGATTTTGCAGAAAACGGAATAATTCCAGAAAAAGAAACTTTGGATACATTAATAAAAGAGCCTGAAACATATAAATTCTTTACAGTAGCAGAGTTCAACAACTCTTATGATAACTTTATAGAAAATTCTATTGGCGGTTTTTCAGCTCATTCAAAAATCTATGATGTAGGTATCATTTTTGATGAAGAATTAGGTTTAACAGCAGTGCCTTTTTACGGAACATTCTGCAAAATCTTTGAAGTTGATGATTACAAAACAATTGAAGGTTTTGACAAATGTATAAACAACTTCCTTACAACAGACGGAATTTCTGCAAACATTTTAAGAAGAGTTAATGAAAAACACAAAAACTTCATGGACATTATAAACAATGTACTTGGCACAAAACTAACTTTTGATGAGTTATTAAAAAAATACAAACCACAATATTTAAAAAACAAAATATTCACATCTACAACTGTTTTATATGAATCAAATGTCTTTTCAAACACACTTGGAATAATCGAAGAAAATTCAGAAA
>JAKSUT010000003.1 GCA_024408705.1 bacterium
AATATAATATTCAAAAATAAAAAACATTGAAAATATTGTAAATTCTCGTAATAAAAAGATAAAAACAGGCAATTTTTGTGGTTTATTTGTTTTATATACCATGTGTAGCAAGGTAAAGTGTAAATGACTGTAAGTTTTAACAATACCCCAAAAGTACAGAATTCTACGTCAAAACAAGTTAATCAGACAAGTTTTGGACGTAAAAACAGAGTTGTTGTGCCAGAAAAAATAAGCAATGGCATAGAAAATTTTGGCGTGTCATTTGATTCTGCTATGCAACGTGGTTTAACTGGTGTTTTTGCATTTGCAACTCAACCTATTATTGATAGTAAAAACAAAGAAGTTGATGAAAAAACAAGACAAGTAGCGGCGGCAAGAACAAAAGCTAAGATTATTGCAGGAACTACGACAGGTTTTGCTATTCGTGAAATTTGTGTTCAACTAACAAAATTATTTTCTAAAAATGACAATATTAGAAAATATGAATACGACCATAGTTTGTTTAAACATAAAAAACCATTTGAACCTAAAGAATATAAAAAATTTGAACAATTCTTGCTTTCAATAGCAAACAAAGGCAAACCGAATGAAATGACTGCAAAACAAATAAAGCAAATGAGAAATGCAGTCGGAACTGTTGCTGCAATTGGCATAATGGTATTTACAAATGTTTTAATCGATACACCATTAACAACATATATTCAAAATAAAATTATTAAAAAACAAGAAAATGAAGGAGGTAAAAAATGTCAATAGCTTCCTTCATAAAAAATAATTTATCACCATCTGTATTATTGAACAAAGCTGCAAATTGTAATGTTTCAAATCTTTTTATTTGGACAACAATTATTTCAAATGCAACATCTTGCGCAGCTCAATGTTTTGGTATCAAGAAAAATCCTCAAAATGATGATAAAAGAAAATCATTTTTAACAAAACAAGAAATAGCAGAATGTGGTTTGAATATTGCATCTTATTTTATTTTCTCAAAAGGCTTTGAAAAAGGTGCAAAAAACCTAGTTTCTTCTGGTAAAGTTTTATCTAAAAAAATTGTTAATTTAGCTGCAAAAAACAATATAGATATTACTGATTTCAAAAAAGTAAGCCAATCACTTGATGGAAAAGTAACAGATAACTTAAAAGTTTTAAAAAATGATTATGACTGTTTTAAACAAGGTGTAGGCCTAGTAGGAACAATTTCAGGAGGACTTCTTTCTACAACTCTTGTTGTTCCTGTTTTGAAAAATACTATTGCAACTCAAATTCAAAAGAAACAAGATAAAAAAGCTTTATCTTATGATAAAAACCCTGCTTTTTCTGGTTTGAATTATTCTTCTTCAATGAAGATTTAAGTTTTTATTTATTTTTTCTTATTTTGCAAATTATTGTCCTAACAAATATATAGGCAAATCTTTTTCGTATGCAAAATTAAGCATCTCTGGTTTGATTTCTTCAATTGAATTTACTTTTGCAAGCAAACCAACTACTTTTGAATTGTATGCAACAATTTCGTTGTGATTATATTTGTTTTTAACAAGTTCTTCTTGCGCCTGCAAAATAGCATCTTTTATTTGTTTTCCGGTTAAACTTTTATTATTTACTTTATAAATAGTTTCATCTTTTATTTGAGATAAGTGTTTTTTATTTTCAAGTAGTCTAAATAGTTCAACATATTCATCATCAACTAAGTCAAGACTATTCTTAATTATATCTGGAACAAACGTCCTAAAATTTTTTCCAAACATACTTAATGCCCAATTCTTGTACGTTTTTTCATATCCAGAAGCTTGATTTGCGAAATATGCAGTTGCTATATTTTTATTTTCATTTTCTAAAACAACTCCGTATGGAATATTCCAATACATATTTGAATTTTGTAATGTAATTAAAGATTCACTCAAAACACTAGAATTAATAATGTTATCTAATTCTTTTGCTGAACTTAAATTGCTTGCTTTATCATTTACGTGAACAAAAAATGCTAAATCAGATTTTTTAGTTCCTTTCACAAAACCCACAGATTCTAAATCTTCTGTATCTGGAATGTTTTTGAAGTCTATTACACGATATGTTTTACCATCATAATTTACTTGAGGAATTTTGTTTTTGTTCACTATTTTAGACGTAAAAATCAAATTACCGTTTTTGTCTATATTATTAATACACTCTTTTAAAAATTTTTGATTTTCATCATCTAACAAATGTTTGTAACTATTATTTATTGAGTTACTACAAGATTTCAAATCTGCTTTTGTCATTACTTTTAAAGCTTCGTAATTTTCTTTTGTTCTTATTTTTGCAGCAATAAGCTGAAGGTCTTCATGATTGTTTAATTCTTCCAACCAATGATGTTCCTTTATCAACTCATAAATATTATCTTTTGTACTTCTTGGAATAGAATATCTTGATAAAATATTTGTTGAATATAAAGCTGAATTTATTTGATGAGATTTATCAACAGTACCTTCTGTTTTGGCGATATCATGCATTAAAATAGCAGTTTTTAGTTCAAATTGTTTTTGAACAGGCAATTTTTTGAAATTTTCATCTTTTAATACATTTTTCAAAACAGAAAGAATATGAATATCTACACTAAAATCATGGCTTGCGTGTTGTTGTTTACCTATAACATTCACAAATTCTGGCATACCAGATATTAGAGAGTTAAGAGTATTATCAAGTTCTCCATTACCGGTTTGGACTTTGTTTTTTAGAACAAAGTTTTCTGCAAGTTTTGAGATTTGTTTTTCTGTTTCATTTATTGGATTATCAAAAATATTTATTATACCATTATAACCTTGTTTATTTTCTGTTAATGAAATTTCAAGTTTATCTAATATTTTCTTTTGTTCTTGCTCTGAAAGTGTATCTAAAATTGTTGTTAAATCTTTTACAAAATCTTTTCTTGAATACAACAAAGGCAAACCTTCTTTTTTATAAGCTTCAAAATTTGCATTTCTAATAATAGTTTCAACTTCTGGTTTATTTGCTAATACATTATTGAAAAGTTTTATTTGATTATCTTTTGACACATTTGATATAGAAATCACTTTTGAAAAAGATTTATCAACAGTGTTTTTTAATTCTTGTACGTTAAATGGCATTTTTTCAAAATCATTCTTAGGATTATTTAGTATTTCTTCTAAAGTTGTTTTCATATTGTTTTTTTGTGAAAAATTAAAGTTTTTAACAAGTAATGGATTTTTACTAAGATCAAAAATATTAGTCATAACATTTGCAAAATTATCATTTCTTATTTGTGGCATCTGAACTGGAATAGGAAACTCATTAGCTTTAAAATTTTTAAAAGTATTAGTACACATTACTAAAGAATTCAAATCCAAACCTCTATCAGTTTTCATGTTTAAAAGTTCACTAAATAATGAAATATTAAAGTTTGGTTTTATATTTTTAATTGCTTCTGCTTCAAATTCTCTTATTTTAGGTCTACCCTGTTCATCTTTTAATCTCATAACTTTTTTTATTACTACATTAGTTGATTTTTTATCTAATGCATTACTTAATTCTAATAGCGTTTTTAGATTATTGTATTTGTATTCTCCATTTGAGTTTTTTTCATTATATAAACGTTTTAATGTTTTATTTCTATTATCATTATTAAATTTCACACAAAAATCTTTTAGCCCATCTAAACTATCAAATCTGTGTATTTTATATTTTTCTGATTTATAAGAATTAGCTATTTTTAATGCTGTTTCTTTTATTTTTTTATCAGCAAAACATTTGCAAAGTTCAATATTTCCATCTACTGCACACAATCTTATATCGTTTGTTTTATATTTATAATCATAAACTTCTGGAATATATTTTGCTTGTTTATTTGTTAGGTTATTTAAATAATTTGAATAAGAATAAGTGTCGATGCGAAAATGTCCGTTATCTGTTTTGAAGTTTAAAAGTTCTGAAAGAACTTTTTTATTATTCGGTGTTACGCTTTTTATTATATCTTTTACTAGATATTGAGAAAGAGTTTTTCCTCCTTCATTACCTACGCAATCTATAATTTCAGTTAAACTATCATTATTTTCTGGTTTTAAATTTTTTACTATATCGGCAATTGTATCAGAATAAAAAAGATTATAATCATTTTTACTATCTTTTTTATTGATTAATATTTCCAAATTATTATCATCGATATTATCAATGTTTTCTAATATAGTTCTAAAATCGTTATTATCATATACAACATAATCTTTTAGACCTTGAGTAAGCATTTTAAATTTTTCAATATTCTTTGAATTAATATGTTTTTTAATAAAATCCTCATTTTCAACTTTATGATTAGTTGTTTTCTTATACAAATCTATTGCTTCTTTTTGTGCGCTTATATTTGCTTGTTCTTCTGTAATTTCTTTTGATGCTTGAAGTTTATTTTTTATTTTATTTGTTGTTTGAGCGATAAAAAGAGTCATTGCCAAAAGGGCAGATGTAAAAATCATTGGTTTTGACTTTTGTTGTAAAGCTTGTTTGCTTACAAATTCATCTGCGATTTTAAAATTTGCAGACTTAACAAAAGGCGAACTTATATTGCCTTTACTTCTTATTGGTATTGATTTTAAATTAGCAGATAATATTTTTTGCATAAAAAGGATGCTTTGATATAGTACTACACAAATTTATCAAAGCATCTCAATATAAAAATTTGCTTATTTTAGCTTATTTTTAATAAAATGTTACCTTATTTGATTATGTTACGAACATATTTATAATATTCGTTATTTTTATAGTTTTTAATATTTTTGTTGATTGCGGCTTTATCCAAAAATCCCATTCTGTATGCGATTTCTTCAAGGCAAGCAATTTTTATACCTTGATTTTCTTCAATTGTTTCAATATATTGGCTTGCTCTTAAAAGTGAAGCGTGTGTTCCTGTATCAAGCCAAGCAAAACCACGTCCTAAAAGTTGTACGTTTAATTTGCCTTTTTCAAGATATACATTGTTCAAATCTGTAATTTCAAGTTCGCCTCTTGCAGAAGGTTTAAGACCTTTTGCATATTTAACAACATTGTTGTCATAAAAATAAAGACCTGTTACTGCATAATTTGATTTTGGTTCTTTTGGTTTTTCTTCCAAAGATAAAACTTTTCCATTTTCATCAAATTCAACTACACCAAATCTTTGAGGATCTTTTACTTGATAACCGAATACTGTAGCTCCGCCTTTTTTATTTATTGCTTCTACTGTATTTGTCAATGTTACTGAGAAAGATTGACCATAGAAGATGTTATCACCAAGAACAAGTGCTACATTATCATCTCCGATAAATTCTTCACCTAAAATGAATGCTTGAGCAAGTCCATCTGGAGATGGTTGTTCTTTATAGCTGAATTTTACACCAAATTGTTCTCCTGAGCCTAATAATGTTTTGAAATTAGGCAAATCGTGAGGTGTAGAAATGATTAAAATTTCTTTTATACCTGCCAACATCAATACTGAAATTGGGTAATGTATCATTGGTTTATCATAAATTGGTAAAAGTTGTGTTGAGACAACCATTGTACTTGGATATAGGCGCGTACCTGCGCCACCAGCTAAAATTATACCTTTAGTAACTTTTTTCTTTTCCATTTCTTACCTCTTTTACTTATAATAATTAAATTTTTGCTAATTGTCTTTCAATTTCGTTCAAAACATTTTCAACATTTGCTTCTTGAACAATTACTGTACCTACTTTTGCGTAAGGTGCTTTTGAATGTTCCCAATTTGTTGAGCATACACCCAAACAAGGACTTGATTCAATTTCTACTTTATCAGCATATTTATTTTCAATAATTTCTGTAAGTTTTTGTAAGTTAGCTGAACCTGTTACAAAACAAGTTGTCCCTAAGCATACTTTTACTTGAATTTTTTTCATAACTACCTCATTATCTACAATTAATATATTACTACAACTTTTCTTAAATAGAAACTTTATTATTTTTCTTCATTCCTTACATCTTCATTTACTATAAATTGCAAGAAATTTCCAATAAGATTTTCATTCCAAACCTTTACAGATTTTGGAGCTTTCAAGACTCTTGGTGCAAAATTCCAAATATATTTTATACCAGATTTAACCATAAAGTCAGCACAATCTTGGGCGTATTTACTTGGAACTGTTAAAATCCCAATTTCTACGTTCATTTTTTTTACCAATTCTGGGAATTTTGAAACATGAAAAACTTCTTTTTCGTTGATTATCATTCCAGTTTTGAGAGGATCGTTATCAAACATTGCTAAAATGTTTAATCCATAATCTTTGAAATCATCATATTTCAAAAGAGCTGTTCCTAAATTTCCAGCACCCATAATAAAGGCATCTTTTTTCTGTTTGAAACCAAGTTTTTTTTCTATTGATTCTTTTAGTTCACGAACAGAATATCCAACTTTGCATTTTCCTTGGTTATCAAGAAGTTTTACATCTTTTCTAACCTGTGAATTATCAATATTCAACAATTCTGAAATCTTGGGACTTGAAATATATTCAAGTCCATGATTTATACATTCAGTAAGGATAAAGTGGTATAAAGTTAATCTTTTTATTACTTTATCAGAAAGTGTCGCTTTCATTTGTTTTATCCTTATATTTCACCTGTGTATGCTTTTGTAAATATTTCTTTTATTTCACTCATAAGTGGATATGCAGGGTTTGCGCCTGTGCATTGGTCATCAAAAGCAAGTTCAACTAATTCATCCAAGTTTGCAAAGAATTCTTTTTTAGGAATACCAAATTCTTTAATAGACATTGGAAGATTAATTTCTTTTTTCAATTTTGTAATTTCATTGATTAATAAATCCACTTTTTCATCATCATTTTTGCCACCTAAACCAAGTTCATCTGCAATTTGACCATATTTTTCTTTTGCGTTAGGGAACTTGTATTGAGGGAATGTGCATTGTTTTTTAGGTTTGTCATTTGCGTTATATTTAATAACTTGACAAATCAATAAAGCATTAGCAACACCATGTGGAATGTGATACATTGCACCAAGTTTGTGAGCCATTGAGTGACATAAACCTAAGAATGAGTTTGCAAATGCCATACCTGCGATTGTTGCTGCATAGTGCATTTTTTCTCTTGCTTTAGGGTCTTCTGCTCCATTTTTGAATGAACTTGGCAAATATTTAAATACCAATTTTGTTGCTTCTAATGCATTTGAATTTGTAAAGTTTGTAGCCAAAGCAGATACATAAGCTTCAATTGAGTGAACTAATGCGTCTATACCTGATGCAGCAGTCAAACCTTTTGGCATTCCATCAACAAAATTAGGGTCAATGATTGCCATATTTGGTGTTAGTGCATAATCTGCGATAGCATATTTAACATGAGTTTCATCATCTGTAATGATTGCAAATGGTGTAACTTCAGAACCTGTACCTGATGTAGTTGGTATTGCGACAAGAGTTGCTTTTTTACCTAAGTCAGGAATTGAACAAATTCTTTTTCTAATATCCATAAATCTCATTGAAATATCAGAGAAATCTGTATCAGGTTGTTCATACATTAACCACATAATTTTTGCAGCATCCATTGGAGAACCACCACCTAATGCAATAATAATATCAGGTTCGTATGGTCTTATGATGTCAAGAGCTTGATTAATTGTTGAAATTGTTGGATCCGGTTTAACATCAAAGAAAATTTGATAATCAATATTGATGTCATCCAAAACTTTTGTAATGTTATATACAGCGCCTGAATTGAATAAAAATCTATCTGTTACAATAAAGGCACGTTTTTTACCTTGTAATTCTCTTAAAGCTAAATCAGTTGCGCCTCTTTTAAAGTAAACTTTAGGCGGTATTTTAAACCAAAGCATATTTTCTCTCCTTTCAGCTACAGTTTTGTAGTTTAATAAATGTTCAACACCAATGTTTCCACTAACGGAGTTACCACCCCAAGAGCCACAACCAAGAGTTAATGATGGTTCTAACTTGAAGTTGTATAAATCTCCGATGCCACCTTGTGATGATGGAGAGTTGATTAATAATCTACATGTTGGGATTTTTTTTGCAAAATAATCGATTCTGTCTTGAACACGTGCATCTGTGTATAATGCCGCAGTGTGACCTGCACCGCCTATTAAAACAAGTTTATGTGCATTTTCAACAGCATCTTCGTAACTATTTGCTTTGTATAATGCAAGAATTGGAGATAATTTTTCGTGAGCAAAAGGATTTGATTCATCAGAATTTTTTTCTTCTCCAATTAATACTTTTGTATCTTCCGGAACTTTCACCCCTGCCATTTGTGCAATTTTATATGCAGGTTGTCCAACAATCTCAGGGTTTACCCCTCTATCTGTTAATATAATTTTGACAACTTTCTTTTCTTCTTTTTCGCTAAGAATGTATGCGCCTCTATATTCAAATTCTTTTTTAACTTGATTATAAATTTCTTTTACAACAGTTACAGATTGTTCAGAAGCACAAATCATACCGTTATCAAATGTTTTTGACATCAAAATTGAAGATACTGCCATTTGAATATTTGCAGTTTCATCAATTATTGCAGGTACGTTTCCAGGTCCAACGCCTAATGCTGGTTTGCCTGAAGAATAAGCTGCTTTAACCATTCCTGGTCCACCTGTTGCAAGAATACAAGCAATATCAGGATGGTGCAATAATTTATCTGATAATTCAAGACTTGGTGTATCTATCCAACCGATAATATCTTCAGGAGCACCTGCTTTTACTGCTGCATCTAAAACTAATTTTGCAGCAGCAATAGTTGAAGCTTTTGCTCTTGGGTGTGGTGAAAATACAATACCATTTCTTGTTTTCAAACAAATTAAAGATTTAAAAATAGCAGTTGAAGTAGGGTTTGTTGTAGGTATAATCCCTGCAATAACACCTAATGGTTCTGCTACAATTTTAATTCCGTTTGTTGTGTCTTTTTTTATAATTCCGCAAGTTTTTGCCAATTTGTGTTTGTTGTAGATATACTCTGATGCATAGTGATTTTTTATAATTTTATCTTCAACAACGCCCATGCCAGTATCTGCAACCGCCATTTTTGCAAGTGGAATTCTTGCTTTGTTTGCTGCTGTTGCTGCGGCTTTAAATATTTTATCAACTTGCTCTTGAGAATATGTTGCAAAAATTTCTTGTGCCTTTTTTACTCTTTTTATAAGTAAATCAAGAGAGTCTGCATTATCCACAAGAGTAGATTTTGCTTTTGTTTTTGCCATTATAATCCATCTCCTTTATATCGTGATTTGATTCCTTATTAAAAATAGTATTTCAACGGAAATCATTTGTCAAGAGAAAAATGAGTAGTTTGAAAAGATATAAAAGAAATGAACAAAAAACTTAATTTGCATATCGTGATTTTTTTCACAAATTTTAATTTTTAAATTATCCTTTTAAAGAATTTAAAAATTCTTCATTTTTTTCAATAGCTTCTGTGTTTCCTGATACCTCAAGAATATAATGCTGTTTTAAATATTTATTTGCAACATCTTTTATGTCTTTAGGTGTAAGTTTATCAATAGCGGCTTCAAATTCTTCAGCATAATTCAAACCATACAAAGTGTTATATCCTGTTGCAATTTGCAAATTTCTTGATAATGAACCTTCAGATTCAAATTTAGTTGCTTTTTTTATTTTCGTTTTTAAACGTTGAAGTTCTTCTTCGGAAATTTCATTAGTACATACATCATCAATTATTTGTTGATATTTTTTTACTATTTTTTCAATATTTTCAGGAGTATCTGCAGATGTTGTAGTAGTTAATGAATAAGTGCCTAATTTTGAAGACAATCTACCTATCGAACAATCTGATTCTGTCTCATAACAAAGTTTTTCTTTTTCTCTGATTTCGTTAAACATTTTTGAATCCACATCTTCGCCAATAACGTTATTTAACACCATCAAAGCTACTCTATCTTCCATTTTTCCAGAAGTATAGAGATTAAAAATCTGTTCAATTTGAACTTCTTTTGCATTTTTATCTTTTAAACAGAAAACCTCATTTTTTTCTAATGGTATATCTTTTACGTTATCAAACATTTCCTGAAAATCATATTTTTTCATTTTTGGAAAAGCCGATAATTTTTTAAATATATCATCTTTTTGTTTTTCAAATTCATCTTTAGGCATTGTTATAAAAACAATACCACTACCATTAGAAATCAAATCAGAATGTAATTTTAACACATCTGTTTGAGAAACTTTTTCTACTCCTTCTATGCTTGATTTATAAGGAGTATTGTTATATAACAATTTTTCTATTTGTATTCTTTTTTCTTTTCTATCTTCACGTTCTTTTATTTCAATTGGATCTTTATCTTTTTCTCTTTCCTCTTTTTCCTCTTTTCTATGTTCAATATCATAAGTAAGGTGTCCTAAATCACAATTAAGCAATGAATCAAAAGCAACATCTATTGCTTGTTTAGTATTTTCTGGAGCACAATTTGTTTGAATTGACATAAATTTATCATTTGTAAATTTCATAGATTTTGAAATATTGTCTTCTTTAGCGATTTCACTACCATCTCTAGAACCTCTTACGCTATTTAAAACATAAGATGTTGCAGGAATTTCAGGTGTTGGAGCTTGAAGAGCATTTATATCAAATCTTATAGTTGTTGTTGCAACTCCTTTTCTTGTATCTACAACAACTTTCAAATTATTTGGTAATTCATATTCTTTTACATCGTCTTTTATACTTGAGCCAAAAGAAATCTCTTTTGAACCTTCTATTTTTTGAGGTTTTGTTGTAATTGTCAAAACTTTATCAAAATCATAATATTTATTCGCAAAATCTTTTATATCTTGAACAGTTATTGAATTAAGATTATTTTCATAATTTTTTATATAATCTAAATTTCCTTTTTCAAGATAAATTGACAATAAATAATCTGCTATAGAATCCGAATATTCATTTTCATTTAGAGTCTGATGATACCATTCTCCTTTTAAAGATTTTAAATCTTTTTTAGAAATAGGATTTGTTTTTAATAATTCAAATAAATTTTTAATTTTTTCAGCATTTTTTTCTGAATAATCTACAAATATCATTTCCTGATAATTAGCATTTTGATTTTTTATTTTATGAGTATTTTGTTTTACAAGATATATATTTTTATTATCATCATCATAAAGTTCTTCACCTTTATCCATGATAATTGCAGTCATTAATTGATTTATAATTTCTTCTTTTCCTGTTAGAGCAGGTAAACCTATAAAAAATTCCTGAATTGTACTTTTTACTTTTGGATCATGATTTGTTAATTCTATATTTTTAACATTTGTTGGTTTTGATTTTTTTATTTCTTGTGGAACTTCAATATTTGAATTTTTATCTTGTCCAAAGTATTTATTAATTAAATCTAGTGCGTCTTCCTTTTTGAAATCACCAACCATTACTGTAACCATATTCTTTGGTTGATAATTTTGTTTATAAAATAAATCTAAATCTTCTTTTGTTATTGAATTTATCGAAGCATCACTTTCTGGAACTATTTTATCTTCAATTCCATGTAGATTTTTTATAACGGCATTTTCAACATCTGCGTTATTTTTTTTATGCTCTAAACAACTTCTGATTGCATGTTCTTGACAGATTATTTTCTTTTCTTTTTCAATTTCCTCATTAGAAAATTCACTATCTGACATAATTTCATACTGAGCTTTTATAAGTGCTTCAAGTTCTTTTTTATTTTCTATTGGTGAAGAAATATAATAATTTGTACTAGATAGACTTGTCATAGCATTGTTATATGCGTTTTCCAATGTACTTTTATCATTAAAAAGTTTATTTGCAAGTAAATGTTCTGTTAAATGAGCAATGCCTTCTTTACCTTCAGGTGCATTTCCATTTCCGGCATTTATTCCTGTTTGAATAGTAGTTAAACCTTCTTTTTCAACTAATACAACTGTATGGTTGTTTGCTAATTTATAAATGCTAGCATCTCCAATATATGGAATACTTGCTGTTTCAACCAATTTGCAATCAGTTTTATTTATTTGAGGTGATGCGTATGCTTTTGCAACTTCTGAAGTTTTTTTCATATCAGAGTCTTGTTTTTGTTGTTGTTCCTTATCTGATTGAACATGTTCAATTTCCGAATTTTGTTTAAAATTCGGTACATACATTTTATTAAAATTAAAATTGTTTATTTGCATATAATCTTCCTAATATATAAAACATAAAAACTTAAAAATTTGCTATTGTTTTATAAAATTTATAAAATCTTTTGTTTTATAAAATATTTTATCAGGTTTTAACGCAATAATTTTTTCTTCATCTTCAAGTTTTGTTTTCCAAAGTGCAGAATAAACATTTATTCCTACATTTTTTGAATCAATAATATCTGTTGGGGTATCTCCAATATAAACTGTTTCTGATTTATCATAGCCTAATTCATTTATAACTTCATTTATTCTTATTTCTTTTACATTTTTTTCAGGAGAACCAGTTTTTATAACTTCAAAATATTTTTTTATTCCGTAGTATTCCAAAGATACAGGACAAGTCTGAGGACCTTTACCTGTAACCATTGAAATTGAACAATTTTGTCTTTTTAATTCATCTAATATTTCAATTATTCCATCAAAAACGGTTGGACAAAGATGATGCAAATTTTGATAAGTTTTAGCATATTCTTTTACTCCAAGTTCAATATTTTCAGGATAAAGCTCTTTTATTATTCCTTCTTCTGATTTTCCAAAATGAGCAGTAATTTCTTTTTCTGTAAGTTCTTTTCCCGTAAGATTTTTAATTGCAACTTTAAAAGCTTCAATACAAAGTGGCAAAGTATCTGCTAGTGTTCCATCTAAATCAAAAATATAATTTTTCATCTTTTTCCAATCTTTTTATTTTAAATTATTTACAGTCGAATCAATAAGAATCGCAAAACTTACTACAAAACCTGCAAGTAAATATCCACCAATAACGTCTGTAAAATAATGAACTCCTAAAATCAGCCTTGAAAGTCCAACAAGAAGCACGAATAATATACAAAATACTACGATAAACCATTTTTTAAAATTGTTATTCGCATATTTAAAACCATAATAAGCTATAAGTCCAAAAACAACAGCACTTAAAAAAGAATGTCCTGACGGAAAAGAATTTGTACTGTGAGGATGTACTCCAGCAGCAAGAAATTCAACTAGCGGTCTTGGTCTTGCGATTAAATCTTTTATAAGTCTATAAAAATCAGCATAATATATAGATAAAGCGCATATTAAAATTCCAGCATAATTTTTGTTTGCATATAAAAGACAAAATAACAATGTATAAATAACATATTTGTTAATTTCATTGAAATAAAAATCTGAAATAGATAATGCGTAATTTAATGGTACAAAATAAAATATTTTTTGAATATTTTTTAATAAAAATATGTCAAAATCTTTTATTTGAGGAACAAAATAAACGCAACAAGCAAGTGCGATAAATAATAGTCCCAAGATTATTGTAAGTTTTAATTTTCCAAAATTTGTTTTTATCATAAAAGAATAATAGCAGAAAATTTGCTTCTTGTTAATACAGTTTTGAAAAATATTCAATCCCTTTGTGTATATTTATACTTGGCCTATTAATAATATTTTTTGTGTTGTTATCTAAAAAAATAATTTTACTTTTGGGACAAACTGATTTTAATAGTTTTATATTGGAAGAAAAAGATATAACTATAATATCAGATTTTGTTTTTGCTATATATTCAAGAGATACAGAAGGATAAGAATAGTTTAAATCTTTTGTAACTGAAATATTTCCACTTTCTGTTATTAATTCTGTTATATAACTTTTATTTCCAACTGTTATGTATGGAGAAGTTTGCACAAGATACAAAATTCTTTTAGGATTTTTTGTTTTACAGTTCGCGATTTTATTTTTGATATTTGCTATTACTTTTTGAGCTTCTTTTTCTCTATTTAAAGTTTTTCCAATTTTTTCTATTGCAGCATAAATATCTTTTATTATTTTAAAATCGAAATATAAAATTTGAATATTTGAATTATTAAGCCCACCAAGTAGTTGTTTTGTAGTAGATAGTGCAAAAATATGCGTAGGTTGAAGTTTTAAAATTTCTTCTTTGTTCACAAAATATGCGTTTCCTACCTTTTTAATATTTTTAGTATCAAGGTTTTTACTACACTCTGTTGTTACCCCAATTAAAGAATTTTGTGCATTTATTGAATATATTATTTCTGTCAAATCTGGAGCAAGAGAAACAACTTTTATTTCTTTTGCTAGTGCATTTGAGCCAGAAAAGATTATTATAAAAACAAATAAAACAATTTTAGTTAAATATTTGTATATGGAAGTTTTCATCGTCTGTTACCTTGAAATTTATGCCATAAATCTGTTGTAGTGTTGTTTCTGTAAAAAATTGTTCTTTTTCAGAACAAATTATTTCTTTTTGAGGAGTAATTCCAATAAAATAATCTCCATAATGCGCAGCTAAATTTATGTCGTGCATTGTAATTATTGCCGTCACATTTTCTTCTTTTAATTTTTTTATGTTTTCTAAAATTTTGAGCTTGTTTATTATATCCATATTTGATGTCGGCTCATCAAGTAATAAAACTTTTGCATTTGAAAGCAAGCCAAGCGCAATATTCGCTTTTTGAAGTTCTCCTGAACTCAATTTTGAAATATCAACATCTTGTTTTTCTGTAAGTTCAAATTTTTCTAAAATTTCTTGGATTTTTTCTTTATCAGCTTTTTGTAAAGACCATTTCCAGTTAGAAAAAAATATTGATGACAAATATTCTTTTAAAGTAATGTTTTTAGGATATTGAATAATTTGAGGAAGATAAAATATTTTTTCATCTAAATTTTCAATATTTGCATTTGTTTTAACTAAATTTGCTAAAATTTTTAGTATAGTTGTTTTTCCAATACCATTTAATCCTGTAATTATGTTGATATTATTCTTTTTAAAAGATATTGATTTATCTTTAAACAAAACTAAATTTTTAAATTCAACTGTAAGATTATTTATTTTAATCATTAAATATTTCTCCTTTTTTTACTAGGAAAAATACAAAAATAGGTGCGCCGATAAATGCTATTATCAACCCTAATGGCAGTTGCAATGGATAAACAAGTGTCCTTGTTAAAAAATCTGCAAATATCATTAACATTGCACCTAAAAAAGTGTTTGATATAAATAACCATCTAAAATCTTCACCAAAAAGCATTTTAGATATTTGTGGAATAATAATTCCGACAAAACCGATAATTCCTGCGGCAAAAACACTTATAGAAGCCAAATATGCAGCCAAAATCAATATAATCGCTTCATCTAGTTTTTTTTGTTTTTGAGATTGAAGTATCATTTTTTCATCCAATCTTAAAAAGTTCAATTTTGGAATACAATAAACACAACCTAATATTCCTGTTAAAAACATCATAGAAAGCATATTATTTGAAATCATACTGTCTTCTGCTATTCCACCTGATAAAAGTAGCATCATCATATAAGATTTTTCAGGAATTAAAAGAATAACAAGAGAAATTATCGCTCCGACAAAAATGTTTAAAGACAAACCTACTAAAATAAGTTTTGTTATTGAATATTTGTGTATTCCTGCAAGTGAAATAACAACTACCGCTGTAATTATTGCACCTAAAAAACCGAAAAAAGAATAATTCAAACTATTAAAAAGAGTTATAGAACAAATTATCCCAAACGCAGCACCAGAAGAAATACCAGTTATATAAGGTTCTGCAAGTGGATTTTTAGAAATTGATTGGATAAACATGCCTGCTAAAGCAAGACTTCCGCCTGCAATTAGCGCTTTTAACACTCTTGGTATTCTAAGCAACTGAAATATTTCAATATCTGTTTTGGATGTCATTTTAAAGATATTAAAAAAACTAGAAGATATATCTTCTTTGTAACTGACAAAAAGTGAAAGAAAAATACTTATTGCCAAAAGAAGAATTATTAAAATTAATTTATAACTTCTGTATTTATTGGTTTTCATAATTGTATTATATTATAAACTTGTTTCTTTTTTATCAAATGTGTATTTAACAAACAAACCTGCCATAAACCTTATCCCTGGCGCATAATAATAACTGTTTCCTGTTTTATACATACAAATATTTTGATTAAATAAGTTTTGTATTGTTCCTCTTATAAATACCTCTACACCTTTGTAACTCAAAACCTTCAAGTTTCCACCTATTCTTGCGTTTACATAACCGGCGGTGTGTTCTGAATATACAGAAGATGATAATGCTTGATTTGAAACTCCATCTACCCCTACAAATAAGTTTAATCTTTCGATAGGAGTCCAATAAAGTGTTCCACTAACCATGTTTTCAGGACACGCAGGTAGTGCTTCTTCTGTTGTTTCATCTTCTGATTTTGTGTAAGTATAATTCAATACAAGTTTTATTTTTTTGTTAGGTGTCCAAGTTAATTTTGCTTCATAACCGTGAATATTTGCGTTTGAAATATTTTTATAATAACTATATGGATAGGCGTATTCATACGCAATATAATCAGAATATTTATTATTAAAATATCCAAAATCAAAAGATAGTTTATCATTAAAGAAACTTTGTTCAATACCTGCATCCCAACCTGAAAATTTTTCAGCTTCAAGATCTGGATTAGGTAAAGTTGTACCCCAAGCAGAAGTCAAAGTGCCATATCTTTGATATAAAGTAGGCATATTAACACTTTGTCCCCAAGAACCTCTAAATTTTGTTGTGGCATCTTTAATTTTAAAAGTAGGTAGAACAAGTGCCGCAGAAACATTTGGAGTTACATAAGTTCCATATTGCGAATTAGAGATTAATCTTGCACCACCTCTTATAAACAATTTGTCTTTTATGTTTATTGAATCATTTAAAAATATATCGTGTTGAATTGTGCTACCTTGATATTCATCTTCAAAAGTTTCTGGTGATAACCAACCTGTTGCAGTTGATGATGAAAAGGCATTTATAAATTCACTTTCTAAATTATAACCTAACGAAACTGTGTTCCAATCAAAAAGTTTGTAATTGTGTTGAGTGATAAAATTTATTCTTGAACTTGTAATTTCTGAAGTAGATTGAGAATAAGGGTCAGAATTGATTGTATCAGGTAAAACATAACTGTTTGTTCTATTGTGATATAAACCAAATTTTGCATTATAAGAATATTTTTCAGTTGGTTGATGCTCAAAAGATAAAACTTCCATCAAATCAAGATTTCTTAAATAGTTTCCATTTGGAGCAAGATAAGTGTCCCCTGTAAGACCATCATAATTTAACCCTATATCTTTAAATGAATTTGATACTCTAAAAATGTTTCTGATGTCTGCTTTATTATTCAAAACTCTATAACCGACGTTTGATACAACATTAAAATTCTTGTATGCATCGTGTTCAACTCTTCCTAAATCACTTAACCAAAGTCCGCCATCAGTTTTGTAGAACGTAAAACCTAAATAATAATCAAGTTTTTCATTTCCACTCATTATCGCGATTCTATCTTTAAAAGAGCCATAATTACCAAAATCAGAACTAAATTCTAAAGAAAAAGGACCTTTTCCTCTGCGTGTTTGTAGCGAAACAAGTCCACCTGAAGCATTTACACCAGCAACATTTCCTTGAGGTCCTCTTATTATTTCAACTCTTTCAATATCATCTGAATTATAAAATTGAGGTTCAAAACCAGAAGAAGTTAAAGAAGGTCTATCAGCTCTTACTCCGTCTATTGTAAATCGAACTCTATCTGTACCACGCATTCTAACAGATGTCGTTGCACCATCAGAACCATTTGTTGTTACTGTGTTTATACTTCCTTGTTGCTGAAGAATATCAATCAACTCAGGAGAATTTTGTTTTTGAATATCTTTTCTAGTAATTATATCAACATTTGCACCAGCTGTTTTTATGTCTTCAGCATAATTACTCATTGAATAAATTTCTGTTTCTTTTACGTTTCCAAAAAGCGTATAAGAATTTTCATCAAGTTTAATTTCTTCTTGGATAGAATATGCCGGTAGTGAAATATTTGCAATCGTAATTGCAAGCGATAGTAATAATAGTTGTCTCTTCATTAATACTTAAACCTATGCTCGTAAGTGATTCTTTTGCAAAAAGTATTCTGGCTCATGGAAATTCCATTTACAGTTGCGGCACAGCTTCGGCTTTTACCGAATTTCCTTTTTACAAGCTAATTTTATCAACAAGCAAGTTAGGTGTCAAGTTAAAGTTTATCAATGATTTTACTAATATTTTTTGCAGTTTCTGAATCTTTATATGCTTCAATAAAAGGTTTTCCACTATCTCCAGATTGTGCAATTTCAATTTCCATCGGTATTTTCCCTAAAAATGGAACATCCATTTCTTTTGCCATTTTTTCACCACCGCCGATATTGAATATTTCAACAACTTCTTTACAATGCGGACATACAAAACCACTCATATTTTCAATAACACCTAGTAAGTTTGTGTTTAATTTTTTGCAGAAATTAATAGATTTTTTAACATCTACAACAGATAATTTTTGTGGTGTTGTAACTATAACTGTTTTTGTATTTTCTCCCAATTCTTGAATAATAGAAAGAGGTTCATCACCTGTTCCTGGTGGACAATCAACGATTAGATAATCAAGTTCGCCCCAAGCAACATCTGTTAACATTTGTTTAATAAAACCTGATTTTGCAGGTCCTCTCCAAATGATAGGAGCTGTTAAATCTTCTATCATAAAACCAACAGAAATAACTTTTAAATTATCATTGTAGTCAATAGGGACAATTTTATCGCATTCGCTGATTGGTTGGCTATCTTCAAGATTTAACAATGTTGGAATACTAGGTCCGTGTACATCTACATCTAAAAGTCCAACTTTATACCCTTTTAATGATAAGCTAACTGCAATATTTGTAGATACTGTACTTTTTCCAACTCCACCTTTACCTGAAAGTACGACAATTTTATTTTTTATTTGATTATCACTCATTTTTGACTCCTTAAAAATCTAAATATTCTATTCTGAGAGTACCACACACCAATATTTTTTTCAAAAAAATTTTTAAGTTATAAAAATTAAAGCAGCACCAATAAGCATAATTATTGTACCGATAGTTTTCTTAAACATATCTTTTTCATTAAAATATTTGTATCCCAAAAAGATTGCGATAAGCGAAGATAATTGGAACAAAGCAAGAGAAAGTCCAACATCAAGATATTTAAAAACAATATTTGTAGAATATTGCATAATAGTAAGACAAATTGTAATTACAAATATCCATTTAAAATCTTTCTTTTCTACTATTTTAAATTTATCTTTTGCAAGAAGAATAAATAAAGCAGAAAAAATAAAGCCTGCAAAAGCCCATAAAATAAAAGAAATTTGAACAGAAGACATAATTATTATTTTCTTCAAGAAAGCGGCTTCAATTCCTGTCAAAATTAGTGCTACAAATCTTAATTGTATATCTTGTCTTTTAAAAAGTGCGATAGAAAACCCTTCTTCTGTCGTATCAAAATTTATTCGACTTCCTGCAATAATAAAAATCAAACCTAAAAAGCCGTATATTGTTGGTATTTCTTTTAATAAAACAAAAGAAGAAATCAAACCAATTACACATTTATAAGAATTAATCGGGCCTAGAATAGATAATTCTCCATTTTTAAGTGCTTTTATAAGACAAACTGTTCCAAGAGTACAAAGCGCACCTGCAATAAAAACATAAGACCAAAATTCAAAACTAAAATTACTCCAATTTATTTTGCTTGCAGGAACTATGCACAAAATACTCATAAACAAATATGTATAAAAATTTATTAGTAATGATGAATATTTGCAAGCTAATTTTTTTTGAAAAGTGTTTGCAATTGGGTTTGAGAAAATTCTCAATAATAGAAATGTTATAGCCTTTAACATAGTTTTATTATATCAAATAATTATTTTAAGATTATTTTTTTGAAATTAATCTCTGAATTATCTGAATTATGGCATATTGCAATTGTATAATCTTTTATTTGTTCTGAAATTTTAAATTTGCAATCTGTAAAATCTTTTTCAGGTGTTTTTAGTATTTTTATTTCTTTGTCAAAATCAATACAAACACTTTGAGGTGGAAGCAAAAGACCTTTTCCAACAAGTTTTAAATAACTTTCTTTTAGAGTCCATAATTTGTAAAACAAAGATGTTTTAAAATTCATAGAACTCCAATATTCAAATTCTTGCGGATGAAAAGCATATTTGCCAATATTTTTAATCGCAACGTCATTATTATATTCAATATCACACCCAATATTTTTTGAATCAACAGCCATAATAACATAATCTTTGCTATGCGAAATACTGAAATGAGGTCCGTTTTCAATATATGGTTTCCCATAAGATGTTAATTTAATTGGTTTATCTTTTGCAAGTTTATTTATAAATAATCCACTAGCTAGACTTGCTAATTTATCTTCAATTTTTCTAAATTTAGAAATGCGTTCTTGTCTTTCTTTAGGCAATTTCTTGACTAATTTATCAAAGTTTTCTATTTCATTAATGTTTGTTATGTATAATTCTGTCATAAATTTTTATTATTCTGATTTTATAATATTTACAATGTTTTCAATACAAGTTTTTTCAAGAATATTCCATTTAAAACCTTGTCTATACAATAATTGGCAAGTGTAATCACAAGTTTTTTTGTTATATTCAAATTGTTTTCTTGGATATTGAGATTGAAGCGAAAAAGTATTTTTTAAAATTTCATTTATATCTTCATTTGTTTGTGCAATTTGAGTTGCAACTTTAAAATCTGCATCTTCTAAAATTCTTATTTCAATTCCTTCTTTTATCATCTCTGCAATGATATCACCTAAGCAGATAGTATGGTTGTTGAATGGATGAAGTACTATACAAGTTTTTGGAGTTTTTGAAAGTTCTAAAATTGCTTGTAAAGTATCTTCTAATGCTGAAATTGATATTGGCAAATTCATTTTAGAGAATGGGAATGCTTTTATGTAAGTGTATGTTTTTAATTTTTTGAATAATGAATTTGTATAATTTGATTTTAAAGCAGCTTCAATGTTATTTGAAATTATATTATCTAATCTCATAATTTTTGCATTTAAATTCTTTTCTGCAACTGCTTCTAAAATAGCTTGTTCTGCTTTGAACTTACTTTTAATATATTCATTTTCAAAAGTTTGTTCAATGTATAAATCATTTTCAGAAAGTTGTTGAATTTTTGTTTCATTTGCTATTTTCAAACCTGCAACATTTGCAGTTGAAATTTGAATTAATTTGCAATTTTTATCAATACAATAATTAATCAAATTGCAAACTGCGTTGTAGTTTGTATTTTCAAGTTCTTCCAAATTGTTTGAATTTGTTGATTCTTTAAAATTGAACACTGTATTTACTGGTAGATTTTTAACTTTTTCAAGGAAAGTAACATCTTCAATATTACCTTCTCTTATAAACAATCTTTTACCTAAAGCTTCGCTAAAATCTCTACCAAAATTATTGTTTAATGCTTGTTTTATTGTTTCTATTGCTGATATATCTTTGTTTTTTGGTTCAATACAATAAACATTGCAATCGTGTTTAGTAAGCAATTCAAACAACATATTTATTCCAAGATGTTGAGTTGCACCTGTAATCAAGATGTCGCCTAAATCTTGCATAGTATTCTTTTGAAATTCTACCAAATTGTTTTTAAATAGAACATTGTCAATTTTTGTATAATCAAAACTATCAACTTCTTCATCTAATGTAGTGTTTTCGTTATCGCTTTCGATTAAATTAGCTAAATTTTCAGGAGTTTTATTTATAAATACTTCCCCATAATTTAATTCATAACCCAACTTTTGAGCTTCTACCAATATTTTTATAACACTTAATGATGTTCCACCTATATCAAAGAAATTATCTTTAATTCCAACATCATCTATGCCTAAAACTGCTGCAAAAATCTTACAAAAATCTGCTTGAATTTTTGTTTTTGGACTAATGTGTTCGTTTTCTCTAAGCGCATAAGCTTGTGGTAAATTTGAGCAATCAATTTTACCATTTTCATTTAGTGGGAATTTTGACATTTGTAGATAAGCTATTGGCACCATATAATCTGCTATTGATTTTTTAAGTTCTGCTTTTATCAATTGAGGATTGATTTTATCATTTGCAGTAAAATATGCACAAATAGCATCTTCTTCATTTAATTTGCCTAATGTAACACAAGCTTGATTAATTTCATTTATTTTGAGCATTTCATTTTCAATTTCTTCTAAATCTATTCTGAAACCTCTTAATTTTATTTGCTTATCTATTCTTCCGTGAATTACAATTTCACCATCTTTGTTCCAACTTGCTAAATCACCTGTTTTATATACTCTTAAACCTTTAAAATCTCTATATTGTTTTTCTGTTAGAGCATCAAGGTTGTTGTAACCTCTTGAAACACCATATCCGCCGATATAAAGTTCTCCGACAACTCCAACAGGAAGTTCGTTTCCATCTTTATCAACAATAAATTCAACATAGTTTGTAAGAGGTTTTCCAACAGAAACAGGTTCGTTTCCTGTTATAAATTCTTTTACGTTTGAAGAAATAGTTGTTTCTGTAGGTCCATAAGTGTTAAATAGTTTTGCTAACGTAATATTTCTAAGTTTTTTAATAAAGTTTTCTGAAACTTTTTCGCCACCAAATATAACTACTTTAAAATCTTTTAAAACGTCTTTAAATTCTTCAACTTTTGTAAATTGTTCTAATCTTGAAGTTGCGGAATTAAAGCCATCAACTTTTTCGGCCTTGAAAACTTGTGCTAGTTTTGTTGCATCTTTTGTTATTTCATCACTTGGCACAACAAGTTTCACACTATTGCATAATGCAAATAAATGCTCTTTGAAACTCATATCAAAAGCAACAGAAGTGATACTCGCATATACAGAAACTTTTTCTTTTACCGCAACAAGATGTTTCATTGCAGAATTTGGAGTAAGAGCGTTTGCAAGACTTTCATGTTCAACCATAACACCTTTTGGAGTAGAAGTTGAACCTGATGTGTAAATTATATATGCTAAATTATCTTTTCCGATTTTACGTTCAGGAAGTGCGATATTATTTGTTTTTAACAAATCTTCAACCGCGATAGCTTCTGTCTTTGTAAAACAAGATAACATATCTTTTGTCGTAATCACATATTTTACATTACTATCTTCCAATATAGCTTTAATTCTTGTTGTTGGTTGTTTTATGTCGCAAGGAATGAATGTTCCGCCTGCCTTTAAAATACCGAAAATTGATGTAAATAATTTGCTTGTTCTAGGTAAAAGTACAAGAACTCTATCTTCTATTTCCAAACCTTTTTCAATTAAAGCATTTGCAATTTTGTTAGAATTTTCATCAAGTTGTTTGTACGTAAAATTACCATCAGAAGTTGTCAAAATTGTTTTTTGAGGAGATGCTTTTGCTTGCTTTGCAAACATTTCATGGATAAATGGAATTTCTGTTTTTTCAAATTGAGAAATTCTAAAATCTTTTAATTGTTTTTCTTGAGCTTCACTTAATATAGAAATTTTATCAATAAATTCTAATGGATTTTCTGCCATTGTTTCAACAACTTTGACAACTGATTCCAAGAAATTATTAATTGTTTTTTCTGTGTACAAAGCATTGTTATAAACCAATCTAACGCCAATACCATCTTTTGTATCTACAATATTTACAGATATTGGGAATTTTGTTTTTTCAATATTTAAGAATTTATTTTCTACTTCATATTCTCCAAGCTTAATGTTTTCTATCACTCCAAGCTGACATTCAAACATTATATTTGTCTTGTAATTGTATTTTTCAACAATTTCAGAATATGGGAAGATATCATTATATGCAGCATATTGCAAAATTTTACTTACTTGTTTTATAAAACCAAGACAATTTTTGTCTTTTGAAATTTGACATCCAAAAGGTAATGTTTTTACAAACATTCCAATAGTGTTTTGTAGTCTTAAATCATTTCTTCCGTTGAAGATTGTAGAAATAAAGACATCATCTTCGCTTGTATATCTTGAAATAGTGTATAATGTAGCTGCTAAAAATAATGATGCTGGAGTAAAGCTGTAATCTTTACAGAATTTACTGATTACATCTATATTTACATCTTTTTCCAAAATTTCAAGTTGTCCTTGTTCTTCAGGAAGATTAACATCTGTTTTTAACTTACTTGTTGTTTTGAAAGTTTTTAACATTTCTTTAAAGAAATTTTCAGCAGATTGAAAACTATCTTTGGTTATATTTTTGCGTTCTTCTTTTACATAATCTATGTATGAGAAAAATTCTTTTTCAGGTTCAACGTTTGAATACAAATTTGCAAGTTCTTTTAGCAATATTGTTTCAGAAGCTCCGTCAAAAATAATATGATGTATGCAGAATAAGATATACACATAATTTTCAGTTTTGATGATTGAACATTTGTATAAAGGAGCTTTGAATAAATCAAACGGAGTTGAAGAATAGATATTTTTAAGTTGTTCATAATCTTCTTCGCTTAATTCTTTGTATTCAATTTGAGGCTCTGCTTTTGGATTAATAACTTGAACAATTCCTTCATTTGTAAATTCTAAATGAGTATTTATATAATTGTGATTTGATAAAACTGTATATAGCGATTTTGTCAAATTTTCAATATCGATATCTTTTGATGTTTTTAATTGAATTGGAATATTGTATGCGTGATTTTGAGGGTTTTTCGCACAATCTAAATACACTCCTAATTGTGTTGCAGATAAAGGTATTTGAACTAAACCATTTACGATTTTTTCAACAGGCTCAACTATTTCTTGTTCTTCTTCTTTTTCTTCTTGCTCTTGAATATTATTTTCTTCAATATTTGCTGTATCAGAATTTAAAATTTCTTCTTGTCCAACTGTTTCTTCAGTTTCTTCTATTTCTTGTGATTGATTAATATCATCAGTTATTTCAATATCTTCTACAATTTCAGTTTCTTCTACTTTTTCTTCGATAATTTCTCGTTCTTCTAAATCTTTGATATCTTCAATCTCTTCTAGTTCTTGTATTTCAACTAATTTTTCTTCGTTATTATTTAATATTTTTTGTTCAAGTGAAAGAATATTACATTCATCAAAAAGTTCAAAAGAAGATATTTCAATATTAAATTCTTTTATAAAATCAGCAGCAAATTTTATTGCAGTAATTGAAGTTAATCCTGCTGAAATAAGATTTGTTTCAAGTGAAAAATCTTTGTGTCCTAAGATGTTTGCTAAAATATCAACAAGTTTCTTTTGAATATCTGTTAAAGTTGTTTCATCTATTTCATAATGTTTTTCTGTATTCAACAAAGCCTTTTTGTCTATTTTTCCGTTTGTTGTATAAGGTATTGCATCAAGTTGAGTTAGGTTTTGAGGAATCATATAGTAAGGCAAAGAATTTTTTAAGAATTGAATTAATTCATTTTGATTTATTTCTTTGTCGGCAGTATAGAATGCTACTAATTTTTTACCATAGCCTTGTTCTTCAACTAGAACAACTGCATTTTTTATATCCTGATATTTGCATATTTGATTTTCAATTTCTTCAAGCTCAATTCTATGACCATTAATTTTAACTTGATTATCGTTTCTATAAAGAAAATCAATATTTCCATCTGGCAAGTAACGGCAAATATCGCCTGTTTTATAGATTGTTTCGTATCCTCTTGTTCTTTCAAAATTGTTTTTAATAAATTTTTTGTTTGTTTCTTCAGAATTGTTTAAATAACCTTTTGTAATATTCAAACCTGCTATTTGTAATTCGCCGATTGCACACAAAGGTAATCTACGATTGTATTTATCTGTAATATACAATGATGTATTTCCTGAAGGTTTGCCGATAGGAATAGTTTTTTCATTTTTAGAGACTTTATGAGAAGTTACAAAAACAGTTGCTTCAGTTGGCCCGTAGATATTGTATATTGCATAATTTGGCAATTTGTCAAAAGGTAAAAGTCTTTCTCCACCTACGGTTAATGATTTTAGATATTGGTTATAAGGGTGCGCTTTTACATATTCTTTTCCTAATTGAGTTGTAAGCATTAGATTTGAAATTCTGTTTTTCTTAATATAATCATCAAGCTTGTCAAAATCAGAAATTGTTTCTTCGTCTGCTATATAAACAGTTGCACCTGTTATCAAATATGGAAATATTTCTAAAATATGCGCATCAAAAGCAATGTTTGCACAAGCAAGACTGTTTTCTTGAGAAGAAATTTGTTTGTTTACTGCATAACACACACTAAAGTTTGCTATATTTCTATGTTCAAGCATTACGCCTTTTGGCTCACCGGTTGAGCCTGATGTGTATAGAATTGCAAATAAATCTTCTGCAACAGGATTAAAAGAAAGCATATTTTCTGAAGGCGGAATATTTTTTATTTCGCTTGTATAAATTTTCTTTCCTTCAAAATCTGGGATTAAATATTCAAGTTCTTGATCTAAGATAATAAATTTTGAATTTGAATGAGCGCAAATTGCTTTTATTCTTTCTTTTGGAAAAGCTATGTCTATTGGAACATAAACTCCGCCTGCTTTTGCAATCGCAAGTGCTGCTATTACAAAATATTCACTTCTTTTCATCAATACAGAAACAGCTTTATCTTGAGCATTTAAACCAATACTTCTTAAATAAATCGCAAGATTATCTGCTAACGTATTTAATGCAGAATATGTGTATCTTCTTCCGCCATAAACCAAAGCAGTACTTTTTGGAGTAAGTGATACTTGTTTATTAAACATATCAAGTATTGTGAAATTAGGGTTTATAGGCATTTTAGCATTGTTATATGCATCTAATATTCCCGCATCTCCTTTGCTAACAAGTTCAATGTCGCAAAGTCTTTCTTTTACAAGCATTTCACTAATTACTTGACGATAGAAATTTGTAAATGCTTTTATATATTCTTCTGAGTATATTTTATTATTGTATGTAATTGTAATTTTGTAAAAATCAGTATATTTAAAGATTTGGCAAGTTAAATCTGTTAAAACTTCTTTATTTGGAATAAGTTGTATTTCAAACTTGTTTTCATTAATTTCAAAGCCTTTCAAGATTTCTGCCTGATATGCAAAAAGAATTTTTCCTTTTATTTTTAATTTTTTTGTTATTTCACTAAAATTATAAATATCGTTTGAAAAAGTTTCTGATAAATAATTTTGAGCATCTTTTAGAAACTCTGAAATAGTTGTTAATTCCACAGGCGCGAATTTTAATGGAACAATTTTTGAAAATAATCCAATTGTATCAGAAACTTCAGGATTATGTCGTCCAAAACTCATTGTGTTAAATATAACTTCATCAGAATTAGTGAATTTTGAAAGACAATATGCAAAAGCCGATGTGAATAAAGTGTTTTCAGTTAGTGCATTTTCTTTTGTAAAAAGTTGAACATTTTGTGGTGCTAAATTCTTGTTGAATATAGCATCTACTTGATTAGCTTTTGTGATTGTACTGTCGTCAATTATGTCACTTAATAAAGTTGTTTCTTCATCTGACTCAGAAAAATGTGTTTCAAAGAAATTTTGCGCGATTTTATATTGTTTCTTTTCTTTTAAATTCTTTTCATAAATCGCATAATCAAAATTATTTATTGTTTCAAGTTCAATTTCTTCATTACATAAGATTTTTTTAAACTCATTCATCAATACAGACATAGAAATTCCATCTATAATGATGTGATGAATATCGAAAATCAAATAGTATGTATCAGGTGTTTCACAAATCAAAAATCTAAATAATAATTCATTTTTAAGATTAAAAGGTTTAATAAATTCTCTTACCGCTGAATCAAAACTTGTTTGTTTTATTTGTATTTCAAAATCAATGTTATTTTTAAATTTTACAAGTTCACCATTTTGTAATTCAAAATTAACTTTTAATGATTGATGTAAATTAACAGTTTTTTTTATAGCATCTGTTGTTTCTTCAGCTGTTATTTTTGTTGATTTTGGTATTTTTACGAATGCTGGAATATTGTATTTCGTTGAGCTTGGTTCTTTTTCTTGATAAGAAAAAATTCTAAATTCGCTGTCTGTTGTCGGATAAACATCTAATTTTTCTTGTGGAGAAAGTTTTTCTTGGCTGTTTTTTATATCAATTCCACTTTCGATAAATGCCGAAATTTCTCTTGGCGTTTGAGCTTCAAAAATATCTTTTGGTGAAAGGTTATATTTTTGTATAAGCTTTAACAAATAAAGAACTTTTATAGAATCTCCGCCAAGAGTGAAGAAATTATCATCTATTCCAACTTCTTCTAGACCTAAAACTGTTCCAAATGCTTTACAAATTTCTGCCTGCAAATCGTCTGTTGCTGCAACGTAATTTTCTTTGTATGTTTCTGGATCTGGTTTTTCTAATAAACTTTTGTCTATTTTGCCATTTTCATTTAATTCAAATTCTTTTATCCAAATGAAATATTGAGGAATCATATAAGAATTTAATTTTGTAGATAAAAAGTCTTTTAATTCTTGCGTAGAAACTTTTTTATTGGCTGTAAAATATGCACATAAAAAGTTTTGTTTGAAATCATCAGTATATGCTTTTACAACAACTTCTTCAACTTTTTCGTAAATCCTGATATTTTCTTCAATTTCTGCAAATTCAACTCTTTGACCATTGATTTTTACCATATCGTCAATTCTGCCAACGATTGTATATTGTCCGTTTTGAGAAACTCTTGCAATATCACCAGTTTTAAAAAGATTTTTACCATTCTTTTTAACAAAATATTTTTCAGTATCTTTGTGAGAATTTATATATCCGGAAACAAAATTTTCTTCAGCGTAGAGTTCACCATAATCTTTGCTTTTTCCGTCTTCATCTAAAATGTATAATTTTTTCTTTCCGATAGGTTTTCCTATAGGTGCAATTTGATATTCGCCATCTATTTCAAAAGCAGCAAGCGCAAGTGTTTCTGTTGTCCCATAAATATTGAATATTTTGTAATTTTTTTGAGATATGTTGTAAAGTTGTTCGCCTGTTGTAAAAACAGTTTTTAAGCATTTTGAATTTTCGCCTAAAAGTTTTAAAATTTGCGGAGTAAAACAAGCAATGCTTATTTCATTTTTTTCTACAAAGTTTTCAATAGAGTATATATCTTTCTTTTCGTCTTGATTTGCAATATATATTGTTAAACCTTTAAATAAGGGGTATAAAACTTCTAGTGTATGAAGTGAAAAAGTATAATTATTGATAGATAAAAATTTTGTATCATTTTCAATTTTGATTATGCTATCTATATTTTTGAAAAAATCTTCAAGTTGTTTATGAGTAATAGAAACACCTTTTGGAGTTCCTGTAGAACCTGAAGTGTAAATAGAAATGGCATTATCGCCAAGTTGATAACGTTGTCCAAGTGGGTGTAATTTTTCAGCTTCAACTAAAAATGATTCATCAATAATTGCAGATACATTACAATCATCACAAATCTTTTGAGCACGTTCAAAAGGAGTGTTTACCCCAAGTGGAACATAAGCTGCACCAACTTTCCAAACCCCAAATATTGCTGAAATGTAGTTTATATTTTGAGATAATTTTATTGCTACATTATCATTTTTTTTAACGCCAAGTTTTTTTAATTGTTCTGCAATTTTTGAACTTTGAAAGTCTAATTCCCCATAACAAAGACTCTTATTTTCAAAAACTACTGCAATTTTATCGTTGTACTTTTTGCAAATTTCTAGAAAATTCATAAATATCTCGTAAAAATATACTCTTTGAAATTGATTTTATTATGAAAAAGGTGTAAAGTAAATAAAACATTACTTAGTATTACAGTTTTTATTGTATAATCAAATAAAGTTATAAAAAGGAGTTGAATATGAAAAAAACCGACATTATTTTTGTTTCAATTATTTGTTTCTTATTTTTGGAATTACTTTTATTTATTCCACTAACTTTTATCTTTTTAGAAGGATATTTTTGGTGCGTAGGTATCAGTTGGCTTTTATTTTTTATCGCTTGTCCAGTTTTGTTGGTATTCCAAATTATCGATAAAGAAAAAACAACTTTGAACAAAGTATTATTAACAATAAATTCTTTGATAGTTGCATTAATAGTATTTTGTTTCATCGCTTATACACTTATTATGTGTACTGCGAAAAAAGAAATTTCAAGTGTATTCGATAATGCTTATTTATCACACAAAGCAAAACAATCTCCAGTAATTGGTTATTTAGAAGATTACAGAAATAAAAATAATGTTTTCCCTAAATTAATACAAGATAAAAAATTATTGGAAGATAAAAATATTGAAAAAATCGAATATAAAGTATCAAAAGATTTGAATGGCTATGATTTAAAAATTCACAAGAAAAATGGTGCTATGGAAGTTTATCAAAGATATGAATCAAAAAATGTAAAAAATGACGAAAATAGCTCAACTTTTAATTTTGTTTATTTAGATGAAAAGAAAGCAAAAGCATTTAAAGCAATAAAATAAAAATTGTTTAAAATAAAAGAAGGCGGAAAGTTTTAAAACTTTCCGCCTTCTTTTTATTTATTCATTTATCTTGATATGAATTAAGCCATAGCTTTTTGAACAGCAACTGCACAAGCAACTGTAGCACCAACCATAGGGTTGTTACCCATACCAATTACACCCATCATTTCAACGTGAGCTGGAACTGAAGAAGAACCTGCAAATTGAGCATCTGAGTGCATTCTTCCCATTGTATCTGTCATACCGTAAGAAGCAGGACCTGCTGCTACGTTATCAGGGTGAAGAGTTCTACCTGTACCACCACCTGATGCTACTGAGAAATATTTTTTACCATTTTCAGTACACCATTTTTTGTAAGTACCTGCTACTGGGTGTTGGAAACGAGTTGGGTTAGTTGAGTTACCTGTGATAGAAACATCAACACCTTCTTTAATCATAATTGCAACACCTTCTGATACATCATCAGCACCATAGCATCTAACTTGTGCTCTTTCGCCGTTTGAGAAAGCTTTTTCTTCAGTGATTTTTAATTCACCAGTTTTGTAATCAT
>JAKSUT010000030.1 GCA_024408705.1 bacterium
TTCAAACCTTAAAGACTTAAATAATAATCTTTAAGCAATTTGCAATCATCTTCAATGTTAGGACTTTCACAAACTAAAGCACCTTTAACGTTGAACTTTTTAAGTGCCTTCAATAAATCTTTATAATTCATATCAGATTCAATTAAAGGCAAATGATTTTTTTCGCCTTTTTCAGAATAAGCAATGCCTGCTATATGTCCATGGAAATTTGAAATAGCATAATCACCAATTGAAGCAACTTTTTCTAAGATATTACAAAAATCATCATAAGTATTAAACTCTCCGCCGCTTCTTGCGTGAATATGCGCAAAATCAACACATGGTAAAACTTGTTTAAACTCTTTTGACAATTTTACAATCTCATCAATATCGCCCCATTGAGTAGCTTTTCCTGTTGTTTCAGGTCTTACCCAAATATCTATTCCTGATTTTTCCAACTGAGAAAGTATTTTTTGAGTTCTTTCAACAACTTTTTTATAAACAACATCCTTATCTTCACCCATATAAAAAGCAGCGTGATAAGTTATGCTATACGCACCCACATTTTGTCCCATAATAGCAGTATCAACAATTCTTGTTATACTTGCTTCAACTTTTTCCTCTTCTTGCGAATTTAGATTTATATAATAAGGACCATGAGCAGTAACCACAAAATCTTTTGAATTTGCACTCACAACAGATTTTGATTTGTCAGACATCCTAACACCTCTGACAAATTCTAATTCTAAACCATCAAGTCCCATATCACTTAAAACTTCAAATGCTTTGGCATATTCTTTAGGCTCTGTTTTTAAAGGCATTCCTGCTGTAATAAAATTCAAATTTTCCATATTAATAAAATTTATCTCCGACTTTTGGATCTACAATATCTATAAAATCTTTTGATGAACCGGCAAAAAACGAACCGAATTGCATTGCAGTAATTGCAATTAATCCATCTTTAACCTTTATCAAAACTTTTTCATCAGTAATTTGTACAACTTCTCCATACTCTGCATCAAAATCTGAAGAAGCTTCATAACATTCTATCGATAAAACTTTTATCAAATTAGCCTTGTACCAACATCTTGCAAGCAAGAAAGGATTTAAAGACCTTACCAATCTATCAATTTCACTTGAAGTTTTGCTAAAATCTATAAACAATTCTTCCTCTTGATAAATCGGTGCAATTGGAAATTCTCCGCTTGGTTGTGGAGTTCTTTTAAATGGCTCTTTTTCGTATTTTTTCAAAAGTTCAATATGCATATCAGCAGCCATCATATTAAACTTGTTAAACAAAGTTCCCATAGTATCTTTTGAAAGCAATTGCATAGATTTTTGAGCAACGATATCACCAGTATCAAAATTTTCATCCATCAAATGCAAAGTCATACCTGATTCTTTTTCTCCGTTTAAAATAACGGCAGAATAAGGATTTGGACCTCTATATTTTGGAAGCAAAGACGGATGAGTATTTACAAAACCATCTTTTACAGCATCTAATAATACTTTTGGAATTTTATAATTAAAAGAACAAACAACCGCCAAATCTACGTTTAAATCTTTTATCTGTTTTATAAAACTCTCATCTGTTAATTTGTCATACTCAATATAATTTTGTCCACGTGAAAGAACAAAATTTTTAAAAGGGATATATGTAACGTGATTTTTTTTAGGACCTACAACACCAACAATATTTATATGTTCAGCCAAAAAAGCATCTAAACATACATAAGCCATATCAGGCATTCCAACAAATAAAATTCTTTTCTTATACTTAAACATGCTCTGCTACATAAACTCCCAAACCTGCAAAAACAATACAAACGACAAAACTTAAAACTATATATGATAAACCTAAAATATAACTACCATTTTTTAGTAACTCATAACTTTCATAAGAAAACGTACTAAACGTAGTTAGTCCACCACAAAACCCTGTTGTAAGAGCCAATTTTACACTGTTTGAAAATGGTCTTTTTAAATACATACCAAAAACAAATCCAATAATAAAACTACCTATAACATTTACAACAAAAGTTGCCAACACTGTTTTCAAAAGAATTGAAACAGTATTTTGAACAATATTTTCAGACGGATTTGCAAAAAAGCTATTTAATACAAATTTTGAAAACAAAGCAACTAGATATCTAAAAACACAACCTAAACCGCCACCAAGAAAAACTGCAAAAATATTTACCATCTAACACCTATACTTTAATTCCTTAATAATTATAACATATAAAAGAAAAAAGGCGATTTTGAAAATATTTCAAAATCGCCTTCTAATTCGTTAAACAAACTGACTATTTGCAGCAAGCGCAAGATTCAAATTGAGATTTTAAATCTGCAGCTTTATCTACATGTTCCCAAGGAACATCAAAATCAGTTCTTCCCATGTGACCATAAGCAGCAAGTTTTTGATAGAATTTACCACCATTTTTAGCTGGCAAGTTTCTTAAATCAAATTTATTGATAATTGCAGCTGGTCTTAGGTCAAAGTTTTTCTTAACTAATTCGCATAATTTATCATCATCACATTTACCTGTTCCAAATGTATCAACAAGGATTGAAATAGGTTCTGCAACACCAATAGCATAAGCAAGTTCGATTTCACATTTTTCAGCTAAACCTGCTGCTACAATATTTTTTGCAACGTAACGAGATGCATAAGCTGCCGAACGATCAACTTTTGTTGGATCTTTTCCAGAGAAAGCCCCGCCACCATGACGAGAATAACCACCATAAGTATCTACGATAATTTTTCTACCTGTCAAACCAGAATCACCTTGAGGTCCACCGATAACGAAACGTCCTGATGGATTAATAAGAATAATTGTATCAGCATCTGGTTTCAATTCTTCTTTTGCAAATACTGCATCAATAACTAATTTTTGCAAATCTTCTTTAATTCTTGCTTGAACTTTTGAATTATCAGAAATACCATCGATTTCAGGTGCATGTTGAGTTGAAATCAATACAGTATGTATTCTTGATGGTTTTCCATCAACATATTCAACAGTAACTTGTGATTTACCATCTGGACGAAGATAATTTACAAGTCCTTGTTTTCTGATTTCAGTTAATCTATAAGAAAGCTTATGTGCCAAGCTGATTGGTAATGGCATTAATTCAGGTGTTTCGTTACATGCATAACCAAACATAATACCTTGGTCACCAGCACCAATGTTTTCTGTTTCATTTGCAGATGTATCTGCATTATCAGAACGAGTTTCAAATGCTTTGTTTACACCACCTGCAATATCAGTTGATTGTTCATCAATACTTGTTAAAACTGCACAAGTTTTGCAATCAAATCCACCACCTTGTTCAGATGTATAACCAATATTTTCAATTGTATTTCTAACTACTGTTGGAATATCAACATAACAATTAGAAGTAATTTCACCACATACTAGAGCCATACCAGTTGTAACAGTTGTTTCTGCAGCTACTCTTGATTTTGAATCTTTTGTTAAAAATTCATCCAAAATTGCGTCTGAAATTTGGTCGCACACTTTATCTGGATGACCTTCAGTTACTGATTCTGAAGTAAATAAAAAGTTTTTTGATACCATTTTTTTCTCCTTAATTATTTTCTACACGTCGGTAAGGTTTTTAATTCCGACCCGACTTTTATACATTCTAACTTAAACATATATTTTAATCAAATTTGCACATTTTATCAGGCAAAATAAAAAGGATGCCAAGGCATCCTTGAAAAAAGTACAACTATCATCAAATCACTATGGGAGTTTCACCCATCCTCTCTTTTAAAAAACTAATTCCAGAATGAATCTTTAATATTTTCAGAAGATTCATTGTTATCAACTGACAATGTAATATTGCTTGGAGTGAATACAAATACTGTATCACCAACTTTTTGTGGTTTACCACATAATGCGTGAGCTGCACCACAAACAAAATCAATTGTTCTTAATGCTTGTTCTTTATCTAATAAGTGAAGATTCAAAATAATTGTTTTTCTATCTTTCAAATTTTGAACGATTTGACCAGCTTCACCGAAAGAACGAGGTTCTACAACCATTACTTCATAACCTTTATAATTTGGATGTGAAACAACTTTCAAATCTGCCCTCTCTTTTCTATCACTTGTTTGTTTATATGAATAAGCAGGAGCTAATGCTAAATTACGATCTGTAGCGTAATCGATATCTCCGCCTTCTTCGTCTGCTAACTCTTTAAATAAATCATCTTCATCTCTGCTATCAAAGCCTGAAGTTAAAAACCCTACTAATGATTTGATTGTTTCTGAAACTGCCACTTATCTTTCCTCCAAATTTAATTTTTACTTTTTTCTTACTGAAATAATTTTCTACCTATTCTCACCATTGTTGCACCAGCTTCAACGGCTTGCTTGTAATCACAACTCATACCCATTGAAAGTTCTTTCAATTCACAGTTATAAGTTTCTTCAAGTTCATCTCGCAAATTTCTTATGTCTAAAAAAAGTTTTTTTAAAACCTCTTCACCGACACCGAAAGGTGCGATATTCATAATACCTAGAATATCAATTCCTTTAAGGGTTTTCAATCCTCCAAACGATTGAAAAATATCATCTTTTGAAAATCCAAACTTCTGTTCTTCATTGGCATTATTAACTTGAACAAAAATCTTTTGTACAATACCCTTTGACGTTGCCTCTTCAGCGATTTCTTCAGCTAATTTCACAGAATCAACCGAATGAATATAATCAAAAAAGCCAACCACTTTTTTCACTTTATTTGATTGCAAATGACCAATAAAATGAAATCTTGAATTTTTTCGGATATCTTCCGGAAGTCTATTAATTTTATCAATAGCTTCAGGAATTCTTGACTCTCCAAAATCTCTAATTCCTGCTTCGTAAGCCTCAATTAATTTTGACTCATCAAAGTATTTTGTAACTGCAATAATATTCGTTGTATAAGGTGCAATATCTTCTTGTATCCGCAAGAGATTTTCTTTTACATTACCCATATTTTCTTACCTCAACAAGAATCCGTTTCAAACGGAACGTATATTAATTATATTCCATCTCTCATGTTTAGACAAATATTTGTTTTTACCCCCTTTTTTGTCTTTTCAAAAATTCCTCAAAACCATGAGCAGACATGAGTTCAAGGGTATTTTATTTTTTTAATATTTCTTAACAATATTAAAAACCTTAAAATATTTGTCCTGCTTGCGTCATGTTCTTTCATGCTCCGAGCAAAAACATGACGCTAGTAAAAATCCGTTTTTACCTTACAGGTCAAAGAAAACTATTATCTACCCATTTGAGTAATTGTTTGAAGAACGTCACTTGTTGTTGTGAACACACGTGAGTTTGCTTGAACTGCACGTTGTGCCAAAATCATATTTGATAATTCTTCTGATAAATCCACGTTTGAAGATTCCAAATAACCTGATGAAATAGCACCAGCACCCATGTTATTACCTACGGTGTAAGTAATTGTACCTGAGTTTGGACCTGCTTCAAAAAGGTTTGAACCAACTGATAACAAACCATCTTGGTTTGTAACCGTTGCCATTTGAATTACATAGTTTGCAGGTACTGCAACGTTTTGGTTTACTGATAAAGATTCACCAGAAATAGCAACACCTTCTGCTGTTGTATAAACAAATTCATAAGTTTGACCATCTGCTTTTAGCTGAACAGATAAAGTATCACCATTTTGATATGTAGATTGAATTGAACCATCTTGGTTGATTGTAATACTGTTTACAGAAGTTGCTTCAGCTGCTGAAGTTACGTCTGTGATACTACATGAATAATCCAAAATTTTTGTTTTATATGTGCTTGTTGCAGGATCTAAAACTGAGTTACCAATATCTGTTGCTGTAATAAAGTTTGAAGTATCACCTGATGCACCAAAACTCAAACTTTTTACTGTTGTAGGATCACCAATTTTAAATACGATTTGACCAGCTGTATCACCTGAACCCACTGAACAAGTAACACCTTTTGCAGAAAGTTGTCCACTGATTACACCGACCATTGTATCAACATCACTAGCCAAGTTTGCGTCAGTTAATGATACTGTAACAGGTGTTGTTGTACCATCAGTATTATTTAAAACAACTGTAAATGAACCTGATGTAATGTTTGTATCTAAACCGTTCAAATCAGCAACATTACGTGAACCAATATTTGCGTTACCACCTACAACTGAAATCAATGAAGATGGAACATATACTGTTGGTTGGTTAGGAGATGTACTAGTTGAAAAGATTGAATCTGTACCCATAACTTTGTAACCAGCTGAAGTTACTAAGTTACCTTTGTTATCCCAAGAAAAATCTCCTGCTCTTGTATAGAATATTTCGTTATCTGCTGATTTTACAGTAAAGAAACCTTTACCTTGAATCATCAAGTCTGTTGATTTACCTGTTGATACAGCAGAACCATTTGAAAAGTCTTTTGTAATAGCACTTGTTTTTACACCTACACCGATTTGGATTGGGTTTGTACCCCCTGTTCTACCTGATGCAACTGAACCATAAGATATTGTAGTTGAATATACATCGGCAAAATTTACTGATGAAGCTTTAAAAGCTGTTGTGTTGATGTTCGCTACGTTGTTTGCGATTACCTCAATTTGTTGCGAAGCTGTATTTATACCACTCATTGATGTATAAAGTGCTTGTGACATTTTTCTCCTCCTAATTTATATGTCTAGTTATTAAATTTGTTTTACTTTCTTGTTTTACTAATTGACTGTTGTTTTATCCACATCGTATGCGTATTGCAAGTATTTTAGCGGATAATCTTTTCCATCTACTGTAATACAAGAATTTGCACCGTCGATATATGCCGCATCTACCATTCCTGAAATATATTCCGAAGGATTATCAGGGTTTGCAAGAACAACACCTTTTCCTACCAAAGACAAGGCTTGTGATACCGCATTACTTGATGCTATATTTTCACTCATTTCTTGAGTTGTTTGTAATTGCGAGAATTGACATTGTTGAGAAACCATATCTGAGTTATCCATTGGTTCCATTGGATCTTGGTATTCATATTGTTTCATCATCAAGTCTAAAAATTCTGTTGAAGTCAATTCAGTTGATGCAAGACCAGTTACATGTTCTTCACCGGCTTTTGTATATTCTGTATATGATTTCATCATTGATATTTGCTCAGAAATTGTTGACATTTTTCTCCTCCGAATTTCCTTAGATAGCTAAATTCACTTGCCCTTTATAAATATCTAGTGGAGATTTATTTCCCACTAATCTTTCTTCTTGAATTATGTTTGAAACAAGTTGTTCTTGTTCCATTTCTTCATCCATTCCAAATCATCAGACATCAATAATTCATTATCATTTTTTGTCTTTTGTGATTTTTCTTCAGGATTTTGTTGGTTTGCTTGTCCATTATTTGGATTTTGTTCATCAAATTGAAACATATTATCTTGTTTTTCTGTTGCAGCAACCTTAACATTAATATTATTTACGTTCACACCTTGTTCTGCTAATGTATCACGCAAACTATTCAAATGTTTTTCCAAGATAAGCTTCACGTCACTGTTTTCTGCTGTAAAGCTTGCAACTAAACCTTCTTTTGAATTAATTAATTCAAGTTGTAATTTACCCAAGTTTTCCGGACGCAAAACCATATTTATCTTTGTTATGCCTTTATCTTCAACAAGTTTTCCATCCATTTGTTTGTTCACTTGAGATAAGATATCTGCATCTGAAATTTGTTTTGGCAATTGGAACTGTTGTGTTGCTTGAGTTTGATTAACTTGCGTTGTATTCATCACAGGTTTTGATGTTGTATCAAATTGAATTTGAACATTTTCCGTATTTTGAGTTTCAACATTAGTTGAAACTGTTGCTACTTGTTCATTTAAATTTGTAACCGGTTCTGCATATTGAATATTCAATTTTGCAGTTTGGTCTTGCAAATTTTGTGCAAACTTTATTTTTTCATGTTTTGGTTCTACATTATTTTGAACTTTATTTTGAACTTGAGCTTGATTTTGAGCTTGTTCATTATAATTTTCAGAACCTGAATTATTTGTATTATTTGCATATTTAGAATTTGCAATTGTTGAACTTGTTTTTTGAACATTAGTAACTTCAACATCTAAATCATCAGCTTTTTCTTGAGTTAAAGAAGTTTTTGGAGTTACATTTTCAACCACATTTGCATTCTTTTTAACATCTGTTGTATCCAATTTAACATCTTCTGAAACTTTTACATTTATTTTTTGATTTTTTTCTGTATCTGTTTCTACTTTTGGTTCAACTTCAACAATATCAGAAGTATCAACAGTAGTATTTGCTTGTTTTTCAACTATTTGAGTTTTTGGCATTACTGTTTTTACATCTGTATTTTTTACATTTTCTTGAATTAAATTTTTATCTGTATTTTTTAATGTTTCAAGATTTTCAGTATCAACTTCAGTTGAATTTTCAATTACAGTTGTTGATGCGACATCTCTTAGTTTTAATGCCGAATTATTTTCTGGCATTTCTTTTGCTTGTTCATTTAATGCAGCATCTGCTTTTTCAATTGATACTTTATTCAATTTTACTTTTTCATCAACAGAAGCGATTTCTGTATTTCTTTCTTGAACTTTTAAATTTATTTGTTCAGCTTCACTTGTTTTAGCTTCTGCTAACAAAATTTCTTTTAAATTTATATCTTCAACATTTTCTAAAACAGGAACTTCTAATTCTTGAACTTCTGTATTATCAACCACTTCCATTTCTGTTTCAGATTGTGCATTTTGCTCTGAACCTTCATTATTTTTTGGTTGATTTTGAGAATTATCTTGTTCTACTTTTGAAGAAGAAGTTTCAACTTCGTTTTTATACTCTACATTCTTATTTTCGTTATTTACATTATTTTCATTAGAAGTAGTTTTGTTTTCTACATTACTAGAAGATTTTTGAGTTTCTGTATTTTTTACAGAACTTGATGTATCTGTTTTTCTCAAAGATTCTTTTGCAGAATCATAAACATTTGCAAAATCATTAGACATACTTGAAGCAGCATTATTTGGAGTAGTCTTTGCTACATTCAAATTAACATTTTTATTTACTTCAATTATTGGAGTTGCTAACATCTTTCCTCTTTTTCTTTACACACAAGCTCTTTTATATCTTGTTGTCGCGATATCATCAATTTCTTTTGCTTCCATATAAGCAACATTTTCATAAAATCGCTTTTCTTGTGTTTCTTTTAATTTTTCTAAAACTTTAACGTCTTTCAAAGCTTCTGTAACTTCAAGTTGTTTCAATCTTAATAACTCATTCAGTTTTTGAATAAACATACTTTCGTTAGCCATATCGTTTGACAAAGAACCAAGATAATTTTTATATCCTGTAACTTCCTGAATATTTAATTCACGTCCTTCTGAATATAAATATTCCAAACTACTTTGAGTTTCGTTATATTTAGTTTTCAATTTTTTGAGATAATCTAGTCTTTCATTCAAAGCTGCAACGACTTCTGCCATTTTCTTACGCTTTTCATCAAGTGTTTTTTCTCTTAGTTCAAGCACAGTTTGTAGCCTGAATGAAAACTTTTTCAATTTTACCTCTCCCGAATAGTCCAACGCAATTTTTGAAAAATGCACACAAAAACTGCATAATCTATTACATACATAGATTACAACATGCTAAGATTTATATTCATCATCTAAATTGAGGATATTTATAATTTACTTTCATACATTCAAACTAGATGATACAAAAAAACAGCCACAGACACAGCTAAATTCAATGATTCAACCGCATCATCCATTTCTATCGTAACATTTTTAGTTGCAAAATTTTTCAATACGTCTGAAAGACCATCCGCTTCAGAGCCAAACATCAACAAAACTTTTTCTTTGCACTTATAATTTTTCAAATTAACAACATTTTCACCCGCAGGAAGTGTCGCTACTCTTTCATAATCTGCAAATTGTTTTTTTAAAAAATCAAAATCTTTAACACTTAAAACAGGTAATTTCCATAAATTTCCAACAGCCGAACGCACACATTTTGGATTATACAAATCTATCGTATCGCCAAACAATATAACACCATCAACTCCAAAAGCTTTTGATGTTCTCAAAATCGTTCCCAAATTACCTGAATCTTTGATATTTTCTAATAACAAAACTTTTTTTGCATCTTTAATATCTTCAAATTTTGACTCTTTTTGAAATCCAACTGCTACAATTTCTGGAGCAGAATCTGTTGTAGAAATCTTTTTCAATACTGCTTCGACAGTCAAAACAACATCGCAAACATCTTTAAAAACTTCAACTAAATCAGAATTTTTATCAATAAAAAGACTTTCAAGTTTTATCCCAGACAACAATGCTTCTTCAACACATTTTCTACCTTCTAACAAAAATTTACCTGTTTGCACACGATATTTTTTTTGTTGAAGTTTTACTGTTTCTTTTACCAATTCATTTGATAAACTTGTAATTTCTATCTGAGCCATTTATAAAACCTTAAACGCTTTTAATTGTCGTTTTTCTGTTGATGTAAGCATATCAAAATTAATCAATTTTTCTTCAAAACACATATCTGAAAAAGATTTTATTGTCATACTCTTATCTAAATAACAAGAATTTTCCAATCTTACACCGAAATAATCTGGATTATAAAGTCCTGGTTCAATTGTGAAACACATATTCGGTACTAACTGAATTTTTGCCAATTTTGAAGGTGACAAACTTGGCGGACACTCATGAACGCTTATTCCTATTCCATGTCCTAACGAATGAGAAAATTCAAAACCAGCACGTTTATCAGCATTCAAAACTTTTCTTGCTGCTAAATCTATTGAAAAACCAGTTACATTATCTTTTATTTTATAATTTATAGCTTTCAAAAAGCCTTTCAAAACAACTGTATAAACTTCTTTTTGAAGTGCAGTTGGATTACCTTTTACAAAAACTCTTGTAGCATCTGTTGCATAACCACCATCATAATAAGCACCACAATCAATCAAAACCAAAGAGCCTTCTTTTAAGATTTCATTTGGAGAATTTTTTGAATAATGCGCTAAAGCGGAATTTTTATCTATTGCTACAATTGATTTAAAACTCAAAGAATATGCACCGTTTTTCTTAAACAATTCTTCTAATTTATTTGCAATATCTGCTTCTGAAAGATTATCGTTATTTTCAATAAATTCTCTTATTTCATATAAAGTATCATCTGTTTTTTTAAAACAACTTTTGTAATGTGCCAATTCAAAACTTGTTTTAATTGATTTCATTTTCTTTATAGGATTTATTTTTAATTCTCTGGCTTTGTCAATAAATTTATTATATGTATATAAATTTGTTGAACCTTTATCCATATAAATATGTTTAATAGTATCTGGCACTACAACTTCATCAGCAAAGAACTCATAACTTGATGATGAAATAAGAAGTTTTCCATATCTGATTTTTGAAGAATATGGAACAGAAAAATCTCTTTTATTCAAAATATAAGATATTTCTTCCAAATTAGAAACTAACAATGCTTCATGATTTTCTAAATAAGCTTTCAAATTTGAGATTTTCTCATCTGTTGAAGCACCTGCAATATCATGATAAACCTTTTCGTGTGATTTATCTGATATTGGTGCGATTGTAAAATCACAAATAGGATCTTTATCTAAAAGAAAGATTTTTACATTCTTCTTAGATAACATTTTTTTCAAATCCTCAAAGAAACTGACTGAAACTTTTTTAGAAACAATGGCTAAAGTAGAGTTTTCAGCAATTTTCATTACTAAAGAATTTAAAAAAGATTCACCTATTTGTAATTTTTCAACAGATACAAGATTTGAATCTGTTTCATTGTCTGCTTGTTGATGATAGCGACCATCAACAAACAAATACAAATCTTTTTCCGACAACAAAGCATCACCGCAAGAGCCAGAAAAACCCGTCAAAATATATCGTGAATTTTCTTTTAAATCACTATACTCTGCCAAATATTCATTTGTAGAATTTACAAGTAAATAATCAAAATTGTTATCTTTCAAAAATTTTCTTGTCTTTACAACAACATCATTCATTAAACTAATCATTCTTTTCTGTTACAACAATTAAATGCCAACCAAATTGAGTTTGAACAGGTTGAGAAACTTCACCAACTTTTAAAGAAAAAGCAGCATCTTCAAATTCTTTTACCATTACGCCTTTTCCAAAGTTACCTAAATCGCCGCCTCTAGCACCTGATGGACATAAAGATTCTCTTGCTGCAACATCTTCAAATGCAGCACCTGAAAGAATTTCTTCTCTCAAACTTTTTGCTTCATCTTCAGATTTTACCAATATATGACTTGCTCTAACTTCAGACATAATTTACACTCCTATATTTTTTAATAACAAACTATTTTAATTGTTAAATAATAATATCAAAAAAAATAAAATAAACAACTAAAAATTTTAGCCGCCATTAGCACCTAAAGCTGTCATTGATAAACACTTATAAATCAAAGCTGATAAGCACATGCAAACAGGAATTGTACAAACCCATGCAGTAACAATATTTTTTACAATTCCCCATTTTACAGCAGATGCCTTAACCATACTTCCAACACCTACGATAGCAGTTGAAATAATGTGAGTTGTACTAACTGGGAATCCGAAATGAGAAGCAGTCAAAATTATACTTGCAGAAGCCATTTCAACTGAAAAGCCATGTATTGGTTTCATTTTAATAACTTTTGAACTCATTGTTCTAATAATTTTCCAACCACCTGTCATAGTACCCATTGATAACATCAAGGCACAAGTGCAAATTACCCAAGTTGGAATTTGGAATGTAGTTTCTTTTATTACTCCAAAAGTCAATAATGACAAAGTGATAATACCCATAGTTTTTTGAGCATCATTTGAGCCGTGACTGAATGCCAAAAACCCTGAAGAAACTAATTGCATTTTTCTAAACACTCTGTTTAATACTTCAGGACGAACTCTATAAAATATTCTTAGTAAAATCCAGATAACCAAAAAGCCTACACAAAAACCTAATATTGGAGAACAAATCATTGGCAACAAAATTTTATCCAATACATTATGCAAATTAATTACATCAACTGCAGGGTGTTCAACTTTGCAAGATGGAAATCTAAAAATCAATTCATATTGACCATGCAAATGAACCATAGCTCTTGACATTGCAGCACCCAACAACCCCCCAATCAAAGCATGAGAAGAACTTGAAGGTAACCCCCAAAGCCAAGTTAAGATATTCCAAATAACTGCACCCAACAAAGCTGATAAAATAACTAATTGAGTAATGCTTTCTCCTGAAACTAAACCTACACCAATTGTTTGTGCAACGTGAGTTCCAAAAAATGCACCTGTAAAATCTAAACAAGCAGCATACAAAATCGCATGTCTTGGACTTAATGCTTTTGTAGATATAACAGTTGAAATAGCATTTGCTGAATCATGAAAACCATTAATATATTCAAATAAATATGCTATTATAATTACTAATATTAATAATACTATTGCTACTGTCATACTTTTTAACTATTCTTTAATGCTATGTTCAAAATTACATCAGAAACGCTATTACATTTATCCATAGCGCTTTCCAATAATTTATAAATATCTCTTAATTTGATAACTTCTAATGCTTCAAATTCACCAGAAAACAATTTTGCAGTTGCTCTATAGTGAATATCGTCACCTAAAGTTTCAATTTCTTTCATCAAATCTCTACTGTGTGTAATATCTGATGTTTTTGCCAAAGTTCTCAACAAACCAACACTTCTTTGAAGTTCTGTTGTTGCTTTCAAAATTGCACTTGCTTGTTCTTTTAATTCATCTGTATAATTAACCAAATTATACGCATTCAAATTCAACAAAGCTTGAGATATTTTTTTAGTGATTTTATTCAACATTGAAGCTAAAAGTTGAATATCTTCACGGTCAATTGGAGTTATGAAAGTCGAATTTAATAAACCGATAGTTTCTCTTTCTAAAGTTGAACCTCTATGTTTATAAGTTCTTGCTCTCAATATTCTATCGTCAGAAATACCATTTTCCATTGTATCATTCAACAAAGTTGCTATATCAAGACAATTTTTTGCCGCATCTTGAAAAATATCATAAAATACGGTGTTCTTTGGTGGTAACAACTTTTCAAAAATATTAAAACTCACTTAACTAACTCCCAAATGTGCTAACCATAATTTATAATATACTAAAAATACAAAAATAATATATATTTTTTTAATGTTTAATTTTTTGTAACAAAAACAC
>JAKSUT010000031.1 GCA_024408705.1 bacterium
ATTTTAGTGTTTGTATTATTTTTTGTATTATTTATTAATGATTTATTGATTTTAGTCTTGAACTAATAAAGGCTAATGTTAAGAAATGAATTAGAGGCTCATTGAGCCTCTTTTATTTTGCTTTATTTTTTCAAAGTTATTTTTTTAAATTTTATATAAGAATTTTCAGTTGAAAAAGTATCTGCTTCTCCATTTTGAATTTTTAATCTTAGGTTGTTTTGCAATCCTAATAAAGAATCAGCTTGCAATCCATTTATATATGATACTTGTTTTGTGATTCTGTTAAAGACTTTAAAAACAGATAATTTAGAAAAAATAAATTCTTTAGGAACGTCTGCAATATTTGTAATTTCTTTATTTTGTGGCGTTTTTGCAGATTTTAACATTTCGTTTTTTATTTCTTCTTCCATTTTCTTTTTAATTAATTCATCAATAGATAAGTTTCCTATTAATAAATCTTCTTTTGAAACAGGTTCATTTTGTTTCATAGTTTCTCCTTATATTTTTTCATCATCTAAATTTTTTATTGTAATAATTTTAGGTTCTGATGAATTCTCGTTTGAGTTGTCAGAGTTTAAGTTTAGGTATTTAGACAGGTATTCAAGAGCTTTTAATCCGTTTGATGCATCTCGAAATTTTTTTCTTCCTGTGTATTCTCCGTTTTTGTCATAAATTTCTTCTTCCTCAAGTGAAAATTCAGCAATTTCTAAGAGTTTTTGTACAACATAAGCTTTGTCTATTTGTAACCTAGCACTGCGTTTTCTTAATTGTTTTTCTATTGCCTTTACAATAGAAATATTTGAAAGTAATTTTTCTGTGCAAGTTTTTAAATCCTTTGATTTATATCCTGCATTTTGAGCTGAAAGCTCGCCATCTAGGGTTTTTATGTATTCACTTATAAATCGTTTTTGTTTTTTATTTATTTCAGACATTTTACATTTCTTATCATTTATTTGTGTTTTTTGAGAAAAAATAGTATAATAAACATGCTATTTATATTTCGGCTAGTGTAAAATCTTAACAGGGGGAAAAGAATGAATAACTAAAAATCTCAGGATATGTTTTTATATTTCCTTTTATTTGACATATTCGTTTTTTAGTTACAAACTCCCGACTCCCTGTTTTTCATTTTATTTTACAAGTCGTTATGAAGATTAAGTTCTTTTCATACTTATTGTCGGCGAAGAGAGTGCATTGGTTTCTGTTTTTGCTCTAAGTGTAGATAGTGCTTCTTTGTACATATTGTACCAATATGAGAATTTGCTATATTCTGTATTCCCTTTTAATCTCATACAAGTTCCATATACCAAAATAGGTTCGACAAAAGGTTCTGGAATAATTGAATAGTCGTCTTCGTTTTCAAATTTCTTTTTATCGTTGTCGTCACTATCTTTTACAAAATTATTTGTGTAATAAAATATTTCAATAGTTTTGTTTTCTTGAAACATTGGAAAAAGAATTTTGTCATTAAATACTGAATATGTATTTGATAGTTCTTTGTTTAAGAAAAATTTTTCAAAATCGGAGTCGTATTCATATTTTTGTTTATCTATGTATAAAGAGTGAATTCTTCCTTCAATAGTATTTTGAATTTCTGATGTGTTTCTTGGTAATTCAAGTTCTTGCTTTTTTAGTAAGAAGTTCCAGTTATCAAAGCTGCAAATTTCAGAATTTATTATGTTTAAAATGTTTTTGATTTTTTTATGGTCGTTTTTTATTAAATCTGAAAAATTATCACAAGCCTTGTAGTTTAATTCAATTAAACATTTATTTATAAGATCAAAGTAATTCATAGAATTTCCTTTCTATTTAATAAGTCCTTTCCTTAGTTGTTCCATAATGCTTTTTTCGTTTTTTGCAAATTCTTTGCAAGTCATTCTACCGATTTGTTCACGAGAAAAGATTTGGGAAAGATTTATTGAACTAGAAGTATTTTGCGCGTTTGCAGATAACTTTTTCTTCGCGTTTTCATTCGACAAATTTAAGTTTTTCTCGTGAGCTGCTTTTTTTAAATAATCTTCTATTGCATTTTTTTCAAGTGTTCTTACGATTTCAGAAATTTTATTTAAGTCCTCTGAACGTAAAGAAATTCCATCTTCTTGCAAATAATTTAGAAGTTTCTTTCTCCCATTTGAAGCAAAGAAATTTGGGTTTTGACTTTTAAAGGTAGAAAAAATTAAATCTTTTTCTTCTTTAATTTTTTGTTCTGAATTTAGTTTTATTTTTTCCTGCTCTACTAACTTATCAAATGCTTGTTTTAATACTAATTTTTTTAAATTTTGCTCTTGCGCAGAATCAATAAAACCAAGTTGTTGTAGTTTATGTATTTTATCTATGTCAGAAACCATACTTTGCTCAAATTTAGCATTGTTTTCTGTTTGGGGTTTTGTTACTTGAGGTGGTGTAATAATATCCATTTGTTTCAAAATTTCGTTATTTAATTCTTCAACTTTATCTTGAATATTTACACTTTCTTGAGTTTTATTAGCATTTAATTCTTCACTGTTCGAAACTTCATTTTTTATATTTTCTAAAGCATTATCGGTAGTGTTATTAGCATTGTTTTCTGTTTGTTCGTCGTTTGAAAAATCCATAGTTTATATTTCTCCATTTTTTTCTGATTTCATAAATTCAACTGCCTGTTCAATAGCTTCATCAATGAATTTATTTAGTAATAGTCTTATTATTGACTTAAAAATGTTAGAAATAGGTAACATTGATATAACATAATCCACAGCGGCAGTCTTTTTTACTTTACCAGCTTCTGAAGAAAGTGTATCTTCCGCCATCAAAACAGCTGAATAAGCCAATTCTTTTATATTTTCTTTTATATCTTTAAACATATTATTCCTTTCATTTGTTAAAAAGCAGGCACAAGTTAAAAAACTTGTGCCCATATATAAAAATCCCCAAAAGCAAATCTATGCTTCAGGTTCAGCAAATACGATTTTTGCCAATGCAGTAGGTTTAATAGTTTTTGCGCCATACAAATATAAACCTCTAACTAAATCAGCAAAGCTATCTTTATCTCTCAATGTTTCAATTTTTGTTAATTGAGATGCAAATGTAATCGCTTCATTTGTACCGGCCATTACGTAATACTTGTCATCAACTGCGGTTAAATTAGTGCTTACAAGTACGTCCATGCCGGCAATTCTACCTATTGCACCTTCTCTTAATGTTTCATCTGCTACATTATATGCAGAAATAAATTCTGTACTTTGTAATAAATATGATTCAATAGTTGGGTTGATAACTACCCAAGGTTTTTGATTGTCAGTTAGTGCATTTGAGTTTTTTAATTTCAATGCAAGATTTACAAAGTTTGAATAAATTGTTGATTTATCAAGTGAAACAGGAGTAGTGCCACCAATGATATTTGCTGCTGCTACATTTGTGTGTAAGCCTAACAAATATGAGTCTTGAACTTCTTCAATTGCATTTTTAGCATTTTGTAAATGTGCTTCCATAATACTTTGGTTTGCTTGTGCTTGCGCAATGTCATTGATTTTAAATGCAAAGAATTTCTTCTGGTCGATAACCAAATCTTGTTCTGTTGGACTTAATTCGTTGTAAGTGATTGCAGAACTTGAAACTGTAGCAACAGCAACGCTTGCAGGTGAGATGATATTTACTGTATCAGCGTGATTTTTGATGTGCCCATCATCATTTCCGCTCACCCATTGAGGCATAACGCAGTTTTTTCTTAACATTCCGTTTAGTTTTTGACTCCAAACTTCCGGAATGAAAGCAGCATAATTTTCTGTCATAATTTTATTCCTTTCTTTTTTACATAAAACAGACTTTTTTAAAAGTCTTAAACCATTACTTATTCATCAAAATAAATTTCTTTAAATTCCAAACCAACAATAGCAGCAGAATTTTTTAATTTATTTCCGGATATACAAAGTTGAACAGAATAGTTTGATTCTGAAATTTCTGTTTTGTATATAGCTTCTGCTACGATTGACCAAAGTGCATCTTTTTCTTCACTATTCCAATAACAATTTCTTTCAGGGTCGTCGTTGTTTGAAGCCCAAATTAAGTTTTTACTATTTGATGAAAAAATTGTGTCTTCATCGCTTTCATTTGTGTCATCATAATCTTTGTACACAGAAAAATTAAAGTTGTTATCGTAGTTTTCATCAAGTACAAAATAAAATTCTTCTATTGTTTTTCGAATATTACTGTTTCCAGATGCAATAAAAGGTGTTTTCCATAAAAATTTTATCGCTTTACCATTAAAAGTAGAACCAAAGTCTTCTAAATAAATATTTCCTGACTTATCAGCGGTATAAATTTTTTCGTTTACAAGTGTTGCTGTTGTAATATCTTGAGGTAGAACTCTTTTATACCAAGCATCTAAAAGATAATCATATATCCATATAATGTGAAAATAGTTGTCGTCTTTATATGGAATGAAAAACCAAATTTGATTTTTGTTCTCATAATTAAGAGCGATAACTTCGTTTAATCTCGTATTATCAAATTTTTCAAATTCAGATTTTATATTAGTTGATATTTCTGAACCAACTTGAATTTGGCTTAGCAAACCTGCTTGTTCAAGTGAAAATACTCCCTGACTTACAAAATATTGTTTATTGTTTGCATTAACTATTGATGTATGAGAATAAGTTCCTTTGTTAGCAAAAGGTGTTATTCTAAAATTTGTTTCGTTTGTTCCGGATAGAAGATAAACTGAATCTTTTTTATAAATTGCAAGATATTCTTTATATATTGCAAGTCCTGTTATAGGATACATATCTGCATGAAAATTGTTTATAAATCCAGCATCTCCGGCAGTTGAAAAATCATTATATTTCCCAAGCGCAGAAAAATATAATGTCGCTCCACTTGCAACCCATAGACGTCCTGCATAAGAGCAGAATATGTCAGAACAATTATTATTGTTGTCAGTAAAATTACAACTTTCTACCAAATAATCGCTATCATTGTTTATATAGAATGGTGAATCTTCTTTGCTTCCAAGAACTACACCGTCTAAAAAATCAATTATGTTTAATTTTGATGTTCCTGATATTTCTTTATCTATTTTTTGGTAAGTATTTGTATTGTTATTGTATAGGTATAAATTTCCAAGACTTGTTGCGATTAATATGTTTGATTTTTCGTCTGGCATTTTGTGAATAGTAATAATTTTTTCATCTTCTTCTAAACGAGTAAGAAGTATGTTTCCATTTTGTCTTACTATTCCATTGCCTTGTAGAGTTTCAATGTTTTCTGCATCTGTCCAGTATAATCTTTTTGTGTTTAAACCAAGTGAAATTTTACTTTCGGAAGTGTTTATACCTCCTGAAAGATTATAAAAAAATGTTTGCATTTTGACCTCTAATCTAAATTACAAAAATACCAACGCACTTTTGAGCGTATAAAATCCCCTGCATCTGTTTGTGATATCCAAGGATATGGAGGAATAAAGATGATGTCTATTTTTCCATAACTTGTTGTGTTTTTGTTCTTTTGTCCAAATTCATAGTGTGTAAGAACTGTGTCTTTTGTGATTTTAAGGTTGTATTTTTTAACCAGTTCTGCACAAAATTTCATACCTGCTTCAAATTGTATTCTGTTAATTGGAAAGTTTCCTACTGCGTTTTTGTTTTTGAAACCCATCATTCCACAAAAAGCTACACCTATTGAGCCGGTGTTTCCTCCGCCTGTGTGTTGTGCATAGTTTCCTGTTTTGCAGTTTAAATTTGCTTCAGGTTTAAATTTACCTGAATGAATTTTCCCTTTTGCGTCAATTAAGTAGTGGTAGTGTTCTTTTTCATACGAAGTTGGGACACCTGTTCCAGCTGTCCAATGTAATATTATTCTTTTCATTTTGTCCTCCGAAGCCAATTAAGTTAGATAAACGTTTCTTAAGTAATTGGCAACTGCATTTGCTCTGTTTCTTGCTTCTAATTTGATAACTAATCTTGATACGTGAGTTTGAACTGTCCTTTTTGAAATCTTTAATTCGCAAGCGATTTCTTTATCAGAAAAGCCATCACTAATTAAATCAAGAATCTCTAATTCTCTGTTTGACAATCTTTTCATTAACTATTTACACTTCATTCTTTATGCTACATTTATATTTTATTAAATTATATCTTTTTTTATCTAATGTATTTTCATTTTAAAAAAATGAGGGAACTCAATGCTCCCTCAAATAAAAGAGTAAGATAAGTTTTTAATTTTTGTTTTCAAATAAACCTAATTTCATAGTGCTTAAATTTGAATAGCATTTTTTCTTTTTGCCAAATTCGTTGTAATAAAGATAAAAATTTGATTTTCTGTTTGTGCAAAAGTATTCTTTATCTTTTTCGTATATGATTTTAGATTTTAATTTGTTATATAAAGCTTTGGCTTTTAAATTTGTTTTTCTACAAATCGAAATATTATTCTTTTTGTCGATTTTAGTAAGCTGTATTACACAGTGTCCACATACTGGACATTCTTCTAAAAAATCGATTTGCGCATACGCATAATTGTTTTCAGGCTCTATCGCATAAGTTTTAGACAAACGATATCCTGAACAGCAATGAATATAACCCATACTATTCCCCATCCCTTGTTTTAGTAAACAACTTTGCCATCAAAGGGCGTGAGCCTTAACTAAAACCTTGTGAATTTTCCCATCCACATTTTCAGTATAGTTGTTTTGAAAAAAATAAAAAGTCCGAAGTTATACTTACAAAAAAATACTTACGTATTTTTACTGATAAACTGTGTTTTCTGAACTTATGATAGTTCTATATTGTAATGCTTGTGCAATATGGGTTTTAGATATATTTTCGCTTTCGTTTAAATCTGCAATTGTTCTTGCTAATTTTAAAACTCTATCGTAACTTCTTCCTGATAAATCAAATTTTATTGCAGCTGTTTTTAACATTTTTTCTGATTCTTCATTTATTTTGCAGTATTTTTTGATTAAAGATGAAGTTAGTTCTGAGTTCGTTAAAATGTTTTCGTTTTTATATCTTTGAAGTTGAATATTTCTTGCAGCTACAACTCTTTTTCTGATTTCTTTTGAACTTTCACCATCTGTTTTTAAGTTTAATAATTCTTCTGGAGAAAGTCTTGGAACTTCAATTTGTAAATCTATTCTATCCAGTAATGGTCCTGATAATCTTGCTTTGTATCGTTGAATTTGGTATTCACTACAAGTACAATTTTTTTGAGAATCTCCTAAATATCCACAAGGACAGGGGTTCATTGCACCAAGTAGCATAAATTTTGCTGGGAAACGAATTGAGGCTTGAGCTCTTGAAATATTTACGTTTCCGTCTTCTAATGGCTGACGCATTGTTTCTAAAATGTTTCTTGGAAATTCAACCATTTCATCTAAAAATAATACACCTCTGTGTGCAAGGGTTATTTCTCCAGGTTTTGGGTTTGTTCCACCACCAATAATCCCAACAGCAGAAGCTGAATGGTGAACAGTTCTAAAAGGTCTTTTTGTTATTAGGGGACTATTCGTTGGTAGCATTCCGCTTATACTGTATATTTTTGTAAGTTCAAGTGCTTCTTCTATTTCTAATGGCGGTAAGATTGAAGCGAAACATTTTGCCATCATTGTTTTCCCAGATCCTGGAGAACCTGACATAAGAACATTGTGTCCACCTGCGGCTGCAATTTCTAATGCTTTTTTAGCTTTGGTTTGCCCTTTTACATATTTGAAATCAAATTCAAGTTCTTCATTTTCTGATTTGTTTAAAAATTCTTGAATTGAAACATCTACTTTATTAAGTTTTTCACCCTCAACTCCTGCAAAAGAGTTTGCAACTTCTACTAAACTAGATGCTTCATAAACGTCTATTCCATTTACTAAAGCGGCTTCTTTCGCGTTTTCTTTTGGAACAATAACAGATTTAATTCCAATGTCTTTTAAACCTAAAACCAATGGTAATACTCCGTTTACTGGTCTAAGTGTTCCATCAAGTGATAATTCGCCGATAAAACCAATATTGTTAATTTTTTCTTGCTCAATAACTTCTGATTGAACAAGTATTCCAATTGCGATTGCTAAATCAAAATTCGCACCTTCTTTTTTTATTTCAGCAGGTGCAAGATTTATTACAATACGTTTTGCAGGGACAGAAAAACCTGAATTTTTGACAGCTGAACGAACTCTTTCTCTTGATTCTGTGACAGCCGTATCAGGAAGTCCAACTATGCAAATATTGGGTAAAGAATTTATAAAATCAACTTCTACATCAATTTTATGCGCGTCTAATCCTATTGTTGTTGCTGTTATTACTTTTGAAACCATATACCTTACTCTTTATCTTTAATATTATCACAAAATTTGTAATACTTATAGGCAATGTTTTTTAGAATAATAAAGTTAAAATGTAATTGGTAGTACACTTGAGTATTTTGATTATTCAAACAATGTTCTTTTTAGAACTTTTTTATAGTGTGCTACCACTTTTAAATTTTGTGCTAATATAAAGTTATTATGAACGAAGAAATTAAAAAAATATTAGCAATTAATTTTGGTGGAATTGGTGATGAAATTTTATTTCTACCGACTCTTATTTCTTTGAAAAAAGAATTTTTAAATGCATCAATATCACTTGCTCTTGAACCAAGAAGCAAAGGAATTAAAGATTTGACTTCAATTATTGATGAAGTTATACCTGTTGATATTAAATTTAAAAATAAATATGTTGAACTTTTGAAATTACTTATCTATGCTCATTCTCAAAATTTTGATATGGTAATTTCTTCAGGTGGAAATAAATTTATAAGTATTTTATTATTCTTGATGGGAATAAAATATAGATATGGTTTTTATACAGGAAAATTAAGTGAGTTATTACTTACAAAAGCTGTTCCTTTGAATAAAAAACAGTATGCAAGTTTAATGTATCATGACTTGATTTCACCTGTTACTGATATAAAAACATTACGACCAGTTATTGAGTTGAAAAAAGAAATATCAAAAGAAGAAAATACAATACTTATTCACCCAGGGGTTAGCAAGTTAAGTGTGAAACTTGGTATGATAAAAACTATAACTCCAAAGTTATGGGCAGAAGTTATTGATAAATTATTATTGTCAGGTAAAAAAGTTATTTTGACAGGTGGACCTGATGACAAGGAATGTTTGGAAGAAATTAAACAAACAATGACTCAAAAAGATAATAGCTTGTTTGTTGATTATGAAGGTAAAACAAAAAATTTGATGGAGTTGGCTGAACTTATTGCAAGTGCAGAAAAATTTGTATGTTCTGATTCAGCACCTTTGCATGTAGCAGTTGGTGTTGGGACAAGAACTTTTGTTATCTTTGGACCAACTGATTACAACAAATTAATTCCGTCAGGTCATGATGTAACTCCAATATTGGCAAAAGATACCTGTTCTGTAAAACCATGTCTTTGGGAAAGACGTCAAAAGACTTGTAAAAACTTAGAATGTCTTAAAATGTCTGCTGATGATATTTGCAATTATTTATTTTATTAATATTTCTTAATGTAAATAGTGCGAAAATAACATATTTAAAGCACTTTTTGTTATATTGTTAAAAAAATAGCCAAAGATTATGATTTATGTTATATTAATATAACAGAGTATAGTCTTACTCTGGTTACTTAGAGAAAATAGAAAAAGAAAAGGATTAATTATGTCACTACCAAATGTTGCATATTTCTCAATGGAAATCGCATTAGACCAATCTTTAAGCACTTATTCAGGTGGTTTAGGATTTTTGGCAGGCTCACACATGTTGTCTGCTGGTTCACTTCAATTACCAATCGTAGGTGTTACAATGTTGTGGTCTTATGGTTATTATGATCAACGTCTTGATCATAATGGCGAAGTTGAAGTTGCTTATATTAGAAAATATTATGATTTTCTTACTGATTTAGGTATTTCAACAGAAGTTGAAACTTTCGGTGAAAAAGTAAAAGTTAAAGCATACAGAGTTGAACCTGAATTATTTGGTTCTTGTCCTGTATATTTGTTAACAACAGATATTGATGGTAACAGTGAATGGGCAAGAAGTATTTCACACAGATTATACGATGGTGATGAAAAAATAAGAATTGCTCAAGAAGTTATTTTGGGTATCGGTGGTATCAGAATTTTACAAAAATTGAGATACAAATTTGACGTTATCCATTTGAATGAAGGTCATGCTCTTCCTGCAGCATTTGAATTATTGAAACAATATCGTGGTGATATTGAACAAGTTAAAAAGAAAACTGTATTTACAACTCACACTCCAGTAGCAGCTGGTAACGAAGTTCACTGGGTTGATACACTTGCTCAAGGCGGTTTCTTTGCTGGTTGTCCAAAAGAAAAAGCTATTGAATTAGGTGGAGAAAACTTCTCACTTACAGTTGCGGCTCTTCGTATGAGTAGAATTGCAAATGCTGTATCACAATTACATGGTTTAGTTGCTAATAAAATGTGGGAATGGGTTGAAGGAAGATGTCCTATCAGAGCTATAACTAACGCTGTTAATGCTCAATATTGGCAAGATAAGAGAATGGCTGGTGCAAAATCTTTTGACGATTTGCTAGCAGCAAAAAGAGAAATGAAAGCAGAATTGTTCAAGTATGTTGCAAACCATGCAGGTAAAAGATTTGACCCTGATGTTTTGACAATTACTTGGGCAAGAAGATTTGCTGATTATAAACGTGCTTGGTTAATTTTGATGGATAAAGATAGATTAAACAAGTTGTTAGATTCAAACAAAATTCAAATCATTTTTGCTGGTAAATTCCACCCAGATGATGTTATGGGTAGAGAAATGTTTAATAAAATTTTGCAACGTTCTCATTCATTGAAAAATGTTGTAGTATTACCAGGATATGAATTGCAATTAAGTGCAATTTTGAAACGTGGTTCAGATATTTGGTTAAATACACCTCTAAGACCATTTGAAGCTTCTGGTACTTCAGGCATGTCAGCTAACATGAACGGTACACTTCACTTATCTATATTTGATGGTTGGACTGTTGAAGGTACATTTGATGGTGTTAATGGTTACACTATCGAATATGATGGACTTGATGATGAAATGCCTTGGGAAGAACGTCATTGGAAAGACCATGAATGTATGATGGATAAATTAGAAAATACAATTATTCCAACATATTATGAAAACAAAACTGAATGGGCTAGATTGATGCAACAAGCAATTAGAACTTCAATGGCTTACTTTAATTCAGATAGAATGGTTATTGAATATTACAACAGATTGTATAATCCAATTGCTCACTCTGATCTTTCAGCAGAAGGCGAAAAGAAAACAATGTCAATTACTGAAAAACCAAGTTTCGATGCTTGGACATTCGCTAACATTAAGTAGTAATTGAGAATAAATGTGAAAAATCACCTTTTTTATAAAGGTGATTTTTTTATGTATAATTTTATTATGGACACTTTAGACAAAATAAAATCAGTATGTGAAAATTGTATATTATGTGATTTACATAAAACAAGAAATAATATAGTTTTTTCAGATGGAAATAAAAAAGCTAATCTTTTTTTAATTGGTGAAGCTCCGGGAGAAAATGAAGATAATGAGGGTAAACCTTTTGTTGGTCGTGCAGGAAAATTATTGGATAAATATTTAGAAGAAGCAGGACTTTCAAGAGCGCAGGATTTGTATGTTGCAAATATTATTAAATGTCGTCCTCCTAAAAATAGAGTTCCAAAAACTTGTGAAAAAGATGCTTGCAGAAAATATTTGTATGAACAAATTTTAGCAGTTAATCCAAAAGTTGTTATTCTTTGTGGAACTACTGCGTTAACTGAATTTGTTAAAGATAAGAAAATTACAGAAATTCATGGGAAAGAAATTTTTATTGATATAAAAGGAAAAATTTTTAAAGCTGTTCCTATTCTTCATCCAAGTCCGCTTTGTAGAATAAAAGATAAGCAACAAGTTATGGTTGAGGATTTGAAAAAAATAAAACAACTAGTTAGAGGTTAGATAATTTTCAACTCCACGCACGATAGCCTTAGCGCATTTTTTTTGAAATCTTTTTTTGATTAACATGTCATAGTCATTAGGGTTAATCATATAGCCAATTTCTACAAGGACACTAACGGCAGAGGTTGGCCTTGTAAGTGCAAGACTTCCTTGTCTAACTTTATCGTTAGAAAGTTTAGTCTTTGCGGTTAGTTCATTTAGTATTGCTTCTGCAAGAGGCTTTGCTTGATTTTGATAGTAATACACACTTGCGCCTTGATTTTCTAATGGATTTTTATAATCAGGAACAGCATTACTGTGTAAACTTAAAGAGATAACCGCGTTATTGTCTTTTGCCATTTTAATTCTGTCATTTAGAGAAATTTGTATATCTTCTTCTCTTGTCATAATAACAGTTGCGCCACGTTTTTTTAATTCTTTTTGAACTAATTTTGCCATGCGTAAATTGAAATCTTTTTCTTTTATTCCACCACAACCAATTGCGCCTAATTCACTTCCGCCGTGTCCTGCGTCAACTAAAATTGTTATTCCGTTTAGTTTCTTTTCTGGAATTGTTGGTTTTCTGATTTTTAAAATAAATTTGTTTTCCTCAAAATATGAGTCATATCCCATAAATTTTTGGCAAGGGGTGTTTATTGAATGGTGATTATTTTCAAGGTTATTTATATTAAATAGATTTACTGAAATAGTTTCATTTTGTGAAATTGAATAAGGTACGATTGAACTTAATTCTACTTCGTAATAATAATACTCGTTATCTTCTCTAAAATTATATGCAAGAAAATCTGCATAGTTTATATTTGTTTCTTCTAGTTGTTTTAATTCTCTTTTTAGTATCCATCCATTTGTGTTTTCGTTTAGATAAATTCTTGCGAAATTTCCATTTTCTCCATTTACAAAAACTTTTGTGCCTTTTGGAAGTTGTGCAAGTCTATTTATGCCAGCATCTACTGGTGTTTTTCTTAAAGTTGCATTATCTGTTTTTGTAATATATGGTGTCTTTTCAAATTCAATTAGTTTTTTTGCTTTGATGTTTTTGTTTGGAGTGTAGGAAATTAAATCAAAAGTTAATTGTTCTTTTCCTGAAACCATAACAAATGTGTTTTTTTGAGGTTTTAAATTTTTTATATAATATGCAAATGAGCCATTTTTTGATAGAGTGATTTTTTCCCCATTAATATAAAAATCTTTTTTAGGATTAGCTTTTCCAATAAAAAAGGTGCTTGTGCCGTATATTTTGGCAGGATTTGTTTTAGGGTAAACAATTATAATTGATGGTTCTTTTGCAAATACAAATTTCCCAAGAATAGATAAACTAAAAATTAATAAAAAAACAAGTGTCTTTTTCATTTGAAAATTATATCATATTGCGCTTTTGTAGTATAATATCTTTATGAAAAGTAACAAAAAACAAACAATTATATTTGATATGGATGGTGTTTTGATTGATGCAAGCAATTCTTTTAGAGTTGCAGCGGCAGATACATACAAACATTATTCTGGTTTGGAACTTCCATTAGACGAAGTTTCTCAATTGAAAAAATCTGGTGGTCATAATAATGATTGGGATATGGTTGAATATCTTTTAGGTAAAATCAATATATTTGTAAATAAAAAAGAATTAGTTGAATATTTTGAAAATATTTATAAAGTATTGTCAGAAAAAGAAACGCCACTTGTAAATGATGAATTTTTTGAAATTTTATCAAAAGATTATAATTTGGCAATATTTACAGGTAGGACTAATCATGATACACAAAGAACTCTAAAAAAACATAATTGGAATAAATTTTTTTATCCAATTATTACAATGCAAGAGGTTGGTATTGATCATCAAAAGCCAGATAATCTTGGTATAGAATTAATAAAAAAAGAATTAAATTCAGAAAAATATTATTTTTTAGGCGATACTGTCGATGATATGAAAGCCGCAAAAATGTCTGAAGTTGAAGGACTTGGTATTTTGCCTCCGCACGATAAAAGTGAAGAGTTGTCAAAATTATTAAAACTTGCTGGTGCAAATGTTGTGTTTAAATCAGCGATGGATATTGTTGATTATGTGCAAAAATAAAGATTGATGTACAAAAATTATATTTTTCTTTTTTTTAATTTTTTTTTAATATAGAATGATATTATGTTTGAAATTTTAAAAAATAAA
>JAKSUT010000032.1 GCA_024408705.1 bacterium
TGTTTTGTTGTCGCCTGCTTGTGCAAGTTTTGATATGTTCAATAGTTTTGAACATCGTGGGGAAGTATTTAAAAATTATGTCTTACTCAAGAAATAATTTTAAAGATCCAGTACCTTATGAATCTCAAATGGGTACAATAATATCACCACCTGATAAAACTTTGGTGGTGGTAGTTGCCTTTTTGGTTATTTTAGGAATTATGTCTATCTTTTCGGCTAGCGCTCCTAAAAGTATGGAATCTGGTTTGAACCCTGCGGAATTTGTATTAAAACAATTAGTTTTTATGGTTGTTGGGATATTTGGAATGAAATTCTTTTCAAATTATGACTATAAAAAACTTGAAAAATGGACAATGTTATTTACTATCGCAATTTTGGTTTTACTTGCGTTGGTTGATTTTACTTCATTGGGGGTAACTGTAAATGAAGCAAAACGTTGGATTAATTTTGGTTTCTTCCAATTTCAACCATCAGAATTTGCGAAACCTGCGGTTGTAATGCTATTGGCATCAGCTTTTTATAAAGATTCTGCATTGTTTAAAGAACAAAAATTAATATACTTTCTTCCGATTTTATTTATGATTTTTATGGTCTATAAGCAGCCGAACTTAAGTATGGTTATTTTGCTTTTATTAACCTCACTTGTAATGTATTTGAGTGCTGGTGGACCTATGCGACTTTTGTTGTATATGTTTGGTTTTGGAGTGTTTGCAGTAACAACAGCAAGTGTAACTAAACTTATAAGACCTTATCAAATGTCACGTATCATGGTTTGGTTAAATCCTGAGTCAGATCCTTTTGGTGCTGGGTATAACGTAATTCAATCAATGGTAGCCTTTGCGACGGGAGGCTTCTTAGGTGTTGGGTATGGAAGTTCAAAACAAAAACTGGCTTGGCTTCCAGAAGCGCATACCGACTTTATTTTTGCTGTAATTGGTGAAGAATTAGGCTTTATAGGTTGTTTTTTAGTAATTGGCTTGTTCTTGACATTGATACACAGAGGATTTTTTGTAGCTTCAAAATGTCCTGATATGTATGGCAAATTATTGGCAGTTGGCATTACTTTTTCATTAGGTTGCCAAGCATTTTTGAATATGAGTGTAGCAAGTTCATTTTTACCAGCAACAGGTGTTCCGCTTCCTTTTATTAGTTATGGTGGTTCATCTTTGATGGTTTCAATGTTTATGGTAGGAATATTATTAAATATTTCTAAAAAGAGAATTAAGAAAATAAGAGTACAATCAAATGTTAGATACTTGTAAAAAACAAAAATATATTTATTTTGTAACCGGTGGTGGCACAGGTGGACATATTTATCCAGCTATTGCTATTTGCGATAAATTGAAAGAAGATTTGGAAACTAAAAAAATTTATTATGTAGGTAATCCAAAAAATCTGGAATATGATATTGTTTCAAAAGCTGGTTATGAATTTTTGCCAGTTAATGTTTCTGGTATGCCAAGAAAATTAGGCTTTGGACTTATTTGTTGGTTATTTCAATTACAATTTGCGATATTAAAAGCGTTGTTTTATGTAATGAAATATCGTCCAAATGCAATAATTGGAACAGGTGGATATGTATCTGCTCCTGCTTTGTTTGCAGGTGTTATAGGTGATATTCCATTGATGATTCATGATTCTGATGCAAAACCTGGAATTGTTTCAAGATATATTGCATCTAATACTAAAGCTATTTCGGTTGCGTTTGAATGTGCGAAATCATATTTAAAATCAAATAATATTTCAGTTAATGGAAATCCTATACGTGATGCTTTTAAAACTTTGACAAAAGAAGAAGCTCGTAAAAATTTGGGTATAAAAGAAAAAACTACTCTTTGTATAATGGGTGGCTCACAAGGTGCAAAATCTATAAATAGTGCTGCTGTTGAAATTTTAAAAACATTGTCAAAAGATTATGATATTCAAATTATCTTTCAAACAGGAAAGAAAAAATTTGATGATGTTACAAAACGATTAAAAGAAGTTTATCCAGAGTATGAGTCAGATTCAAATTTAATGGTACGTCCTTATTTTGACAATATGACAGAAGTTTTGAAAGCGTCAGATATTGCAGTTTCAAGAGCAGGTTCATTGAGTTTGTCAGAAATTTGTGCTTGCTCAATAGCATCAATTTTAATTCCATATCCTCATGCAGCAGCTGACCATCAAAGAAAAAATGCAAGATTTATGGAAGAAAAAAGAGCTGCTTTATATTTAGAAGATGCAGATACTACAAAAGATACATTGTTGATTGCAATTCAACAATTGTTAGATAATAAAGAAAAACTTTCACAAATTCAAAAAAATGCATTTGCGCTTGCAAAATTGGATTCAACAGCAAATATCGTAAATCAGCTAAAAGGTATTGTAAAATGAGTTCATACCAAGATGTAATTTCAATGCTTACATCTCAAGGTAAGTTTTATATTAATTTGGGTTTAGATAGAGTCGGAGCGGTTTTAAATCTTTTAGATAATCCGCAAGAAAAATTGAAGTGCATTCATGTTGCAGGAACAAATGGGAAAGGTTCTGTTTGTGCTTGTTTAAGCTCAATTTTGTCTAAAAAATATAAAGTGGGACTTTTTACAAGTCCTCATATTTTTGAATACACAGAGCGTATAAAAATTAATGACGTAGAAATTTCAAAAGAAGATTTTGCAAATTTGACAGAATACGTTGTTAAACTTGCAGATGAAAATAGTGTTCATTTAACAGAGTTTGAAATTTTAACTGTTGTAGCTTTTTTGTATTTTGAACAAAATAATGTTGATTTTGTTGTTTTAGAAACAGGTTTGGGCGGAAGATTTGATTCTACAAATATTATAAGTAGCAATTTGTGTTCTATTATTGTGCATATAGATTTTGACCATGTTGAAAGATTAGGCGATACGATAGAAAAAATTGCAACAGAAAAAGCAGGGATTATAAAAGAAAATTCTCCTTGTTTTGTAAATTCAAATAATTTGGGTTTAGATATTTTTAAAGAAAAAGTTTTATCTTGTAATTCAGAATTAAAAATAGTTGAGCCGTTAAATGATAATTCACAGATTTTAAAATATTCTGCATTAAAAGGTGTTTATCAAAAAGAAAATTTAGCGCTTGTAGAAGCCGTTATAACATATTTGAATATAAAAGGTGTAGTTGTAACTCAAGAAGATATAGAAAATGGCTTAAAGACCGTTCAGCACCCTTGTAGATTTCAGTATAATGAAGATTTGAATTTGATAGTTGATGGCGGTCATAATCCAAACGGAATTGATGGTTTAAGAAAAAGTTTAGATACATATTATCCAGATGAAAAGAAAAAGATTATTTTTGGGTGTTTAAAAAATAAAAATTATAAAACAATGGTGAAAACTTTATTTAGAGAAGATGATGAAATTTATTTTTATCATTTTAATAATCCAAACTCTTGTGAAGTTGCAGATTTGATTTCATCTTGTCCTTACAAAGCAAAGTCTTTTGATGAATTTGTTCTTGATAAATCAAAATTAACTGTTGTTTGTGGTTCTTTTTATATGATAAAAGAGCTAATGGAGAAAATAATTAAAAAGTAGTAGTCAGCTAATCTTTTTGTCCAATGATAAAGAAAGAGGCAAGGTTTACAATGATGATGTAAATCCTCAACTCTTCTGATTGCTATGTTGATTATGCTCCATTACGGAGCATTTTCTTTATGTACTTTGATTTTTGCACTTTGTAAACAAATGTAACGATGACATGTTTGAAAAAAGGCAATTTTTTTTAGAGTATATACTTTTTATATATGTAAGCACAAGGTCAAAATAAAAGAGTACAAGAGAGCAACAGATGGCTTATTGTCTCTTGATGAAATGTAAAATTATTAAAAGGAGAGCACGATATGGCAGTCGGAGCACAAGATTACATAGACAAGTTGATTGTTAAAAAGTATGCAAAGGCAAAAGTTGATAATCATGATGTTGTTTCATCAATGGTTAGTCCAGAGAAAATGATGTCAGCGATGAATGATTATTCTACGGTTTCAAGGAATATGTTTTTGTTGCAACAAAAGTTGAAACAAGCTTGTTCATCAGTGAATAATGCTGGAGCTGTTTATAAAAGGCGCGCAATAGTTTAATGTAAACTTTTGTTACCAAACTCTAAAGTTTTTGATAAGTATGTCGATTATTTATTTGTAAGTTAGATAAATGAGTTTAGGAAGTTTTTATTATGGCTATCGGACCGCAAGATAATTTGGACGAAATGTTAGTTCAAAAATATGCACAAAAACAGGTTAATGATCCAAAAAGACCTGAATCTACTATTGATCCTGATAAAATTATGGTATCAATGAACAATTATGCTTTGGTCGGCAGATGTATGGCAGCCGTAAATAAAAGAATTTTGGCAGTAAGTTATTCCTTAAATGTGGAAAACGCTCTTCATTCTTCTTATAGAAAAGCGTTTGTGTAATAATTAAGTATTTTGAAAGTTTTAAAGAAGCCCTGATTAAATTCAGGGTTTTTTATTATATAATTTTTTTATGAAAAGTGATAAAAAAATTATATTAGCTTCAACTTCTCCAAGAAGAAAAGCCGTGTTGGAACGAATGGGTTTGAAATTTGATGTGTGTCCTTCAAATTTCGAAGAAAAATTGGAAACTAATAAATTTACTTATGAAGCAATTGAAAATTTAGCTTTGGGAAAAGCTAAAGATGTAAAAGAAAAATTTAAGAATGAAAAAGATGTTCTTATAATTTCTGCTGATACTGTTGTTGTTTTAGAAGATGAAATTTTGTGTAAACCAAAAGATAAAAATCACGCATATTCAATGTTGAAATCTTTATCTGGAAAAACTCATTTTGTCGTAACTTGTATTTGTGTTTTAAAATCTGATAGTGATGATGTAAATGTTTTGCCTACAACAACTTATGTTACATTCAATCAATTAACAGATGAAATGATAAATGATTATATAGAAAAATTTAAGCCTTTAGACAAAGCTGGTGCTTATGGAATACAGGAACTTCCTGAAGGTTTTGTTAGTTCTTTTGAAGGCGATATGGAAAATGTTATCGGGTTAAGTTCAAAATCTTTGACTACCTTGTTAAACCAATGTTAAGGAATGTAACAAAATTTATTAACTTTGAAATCACGTGTTTTAAAATGTTTTTATAATAATGTAAGTAGAAAAAATTAATAAAAAAAACATGAGGGCAGATTAATGGCAGAAGCAGGTATCGACTTAAATATTAAAAACCTAATGCTAAGTAACGCTATTATTGAACACCGTATGTCAGGCATGGTGTTAGATTTGAATGATTTAAATCGTCAAGCTACTGAGTTTACAAAGGATAAAAACGAAGCATTGAAAAATGCTAGAGCAATTTATGGTGAAGATTCATCAGCTTATGAATCTATAAAAGAAGAAATTCAAGATGATTTTGATTATAGAATGGCTTTGGTTGAAGATGAAACTGTTGCTATAAATACTCAAAAATCAGTTGATGAAGCTCAGCATAAAGCAAATGATACTTTGCTAGAAGGTTTTAAAAAACAACGTTCACAAAATATTCAAGAAGATTTTGGATATTTCGGTAAGAAAAAATAAAGTAAAACAAAAATATTTAAAAAGTAAGTCGCATAAATTTGCGACTTATTTTTTTTATGGTTTATAATATAATTTTTTTATGGGAAAGAAACAACGAAAATTTGGTGCTTTTATTGTTCCAACAGGAATTGGTGCAACAATAGGAGGGTATGCAGGAGATGCAAGTTGTTATGCAAGAGATTTTGCAAAACATTTTGATTTGATTGTAAATCCTAATGTTGTTAATGCCGCTTGTTTTTCCGGTATTACAGATGGGATGTTTTATGTAGAAGGTTTTAGTATTGATGAGTTTTTTAAAGGTGATTTGAATATTGTTTCTTCTTGCAATAACAAAATTGGAGTTGTATTTGATAGTGGAATATCAGAAGATGTGAAAAATATTCATATAAATACGTTGAATGCGGTTAAATGTGTTTATGGTATTGATTGTGAATATGAATTTACAGAAAATCCAATAAGAGTAGAATTTTATATTGACGAAAGTGGTATTTCAACTGGCAAAGTGTTGAATATTGAAGAATTGTTGAAAACATCAAAAAATCTAATAAAAAAAGGTGCTGATGCTATTGCAGTTGTGTGCCGATTTGAAGATGAAGAATTAAATTGCGAGTATGAAAATGGCACAGGCGTTGATCCTGTCGGTGGTGTAGAAGCGATAATTTCGCATTATTTATCAAAAGAATTATGTGTTCCTGTTGCTCATGCTCCTGCGTTTGATGACTTTTTAATTTCAACAAAACTTGTAAATCCAAAATCTAGTGCTGAATATATTACGCCAACTTTTTTACCTTGTATTTTGATAGGGTTATCTAATGCACCTTTGCTTAAAAAAGAAAAAACAAACGGTTCTTTATCTGTTGAGGACTTAGATTTTCTTGTTATGCCATACAATTCGCTAGGTTCAATTCCTGTTTTTGAAGCAGTGAAAAGAGGGATAAAAGTTTTTGCTGTTAAGGAAAATAAATCTTTGATTGATGTTGATAAAAATAAATTGAACCTTGATGGTATAATTGAAGTTGATACATATAAAAAATGTTTGGAGCAAATTTTATAAATGAGTATTTACTTTTTCTATGGCGATGAAGATTATTTGATGGAACAAGAAATTTTAGATTTAAGAGATAAAGTTCTTGATAAAAATAGTGTATCTATTAATTATAAAAAAATGGATAAATTTTCGTTTTCAGAATTAATTTCCGTTTTAAAAACTCAATCTTTGCTTTTTGGAAAACAATTTGTCGTTATAAATTGCGAACAATTGTATAAAGAGTCTTTGGATGATGGGCAAATAAAACAAATAACTGAAGCTTTAGAAATCAATACTGATGCTTTGTGTATTGTTTTTAAATATGTTTTTCCAAGAAATGAAAAGAAGAAGCCAGATTCAAGAAAAAAAATTCACAAAGTTCTTACGAAATTTGCAGAGCCAAAAGAGTTTAAAGTTGCTTATCCAAGTTATCAAAATTTTTCTCCTTTTATTACAAAAGAAGCTAAAAAATTAAAAATATCTTTAGATAAAGAAGCGATAGAAACATTAATAGATAGAGTTGGAAATAATTACAGAGAATATATAAATGAACTTGAAAAATTACGTTTGTTAGCTTATCCGGAAACCAAGATTACTGTAAAAATGGTAAAAGAAATTTGTATAAAAAATGAAGATGTTTTCAGGTTTATTGAATTATCTTTGAAAAAAGATAAAAGTTTGGCACTTGTTGAATATCGAAAATTATTAGAAACAAAACATCCCCTAGAAATTTTATCTACAACTCAAACGATATTGCGAAAATGGATAACAATAAAAATGTTGAAAAGTGAAGGTGTTTCATTTTCTCAAATTGCACGTGAGGTAAATTCTAGTGAATGGCAAGTGAAAAATACTGCTTCAGATTTAGAAAAAGTATCTATAAAAATGTTAGTTGATTTGAAGCAACGATTGATAAACGCAGAAAATAGACTTAAAACAGGTAAAGCAGTGTTTGAAAATGATGAAGTTGAGTATGCTTTATTTTAAGGTTGTTCATCAATAATTGCGTGAACTTGTTCATCAAATTCTGTTGTAGGAAGTTTATCTATTTTTAAAGCACTTGCGATAGGTGTTAATCTTATTGTTGTTTCAGGTAAAGTTTTTAAAAATCTGTCGTAGTATCCGCCACCATAACCTAATCGGTTGCAGTTGTTATCAACCATAAGTGCAGGAACAAATACTATATCAAGAATATCCGGTTTGACAGATGGTGTGATAGGTTCCATAACATTGAATTTTGATTTTACTAATTTATCGCCATATCTGTATGGACAAACAAGGATTTTATCGCCATCCATTTTTGGTAGATAGAATTTCTTTTTAGAACCTTTCATTAGTCCTGTTAAATTAATTTCATTTTCTAATGGATAAAAAATCATAATATTTTCAGCATCTTTATAAAAATCTGCTTCGACAACAGAATTTATTATTGCCTGACTAATTTTGTTGATTTGAAGTAGGCTTCTGATTTGTTTTGCTTTTTTTCTTAAAATTGCTTTTTCATCCATAGCAATTATTATATAATTGTTTTTGAACTCTTGCAATAAATCAAATAAACGAAAAATTTAAAATTTTGATTATTCAATAAAAAAGGTGCGTGAAATTTAAGTTTCACACACCTTTTTATTTTTTGATGCAGAATTAATTTTGACCCTTGAACGCGTTTATGCCGATATATTTAGCGGCACAACCAAGTTCTTGCTCAATTCTAATTAATTGGTTATATTTTGCTGTTCTGTCAGTTCTAGATGCAGAACCTGTTTTGATTTGACCGCTGTTTGTTGCAACTGCAAGATCTGCAATAAATGTGTCTTCAGTTTCACCTGAACGATGAGAAATTATTGCAGTATATCCGGCAGAATGAGCCATTGAAATAGCGGCTAAAGTTTCTGTTAAAGAACCGATTTGATTTACTTTGATAAGAATAGAGTTTGCAATTCCTCTTGAAATACCTTCTGATAATCTTTTTGTATTTGTAACAAATAGGTCATCACCGACAAGTTGGCATTTGTGTCCGATTTTTTTAGTTAGCATTTCCCAGCCTTCCCAATCTTCTTCAGCCATTCCGTCTTCAATAGATATGATAGGATATTTATCTACCCAAGAATCAAGGTAATCAACCATTTCAGTTTTTGAAAGAATTTTACCTTCTCCTGAGAAATTGTATTTGCCATCTTCGTATAATTCAGAAGATGCTACATCTAAACATATTTTGATTTGGTCTGTTGTGTAATTTGCTAGGCTTATTGCTTCTACTAATACTTCAAGCGCTTCTTCGTTTGAACTTAAATTAGGTGCAAATCCACCTTCATCACCAACTGATGTTGTGTAGCCTCTGTCTTGTAAAATATCTTTTAAGTGATGGAAAACTTCTGTTCCCATTCTTATTGCTTCTTGGAAAGATGTTGCTCCAACAGGTGCAATCATAAATTCTTGAATATCAACATTGTTGTCTGCATGCACTCCGCCATTGATAACGTTCATCATTGGAACAGGCAAAGTTACTGCGTTTAATCCGCCTAAATATCTGTATAGCGGAATTTCATAAGCTAAACTTGCAGCTTTTGCAATTGCTAAAGATACTCCAAGAATAGCGTTTGCACCAAGTTTTGACTTATTATTTGTTCCATCAAGTCTTAACATGATTTTGTCTATTTCATATTGGTCAGAAGCATCTTCTCCGATAATTTCAGGTGCAATTATATTGTTTACGTTATTTATTGCTTTTAAAACACCTTTGCCAAGATATTTTTCATTATCGTTATCTCTTATTTCAAGAGCTTCAAAAATTCCTGTTGATGCTCCAGATGGCACTGCTGCACGTCCAATAACGCCGCAAGATAATTTTACATCAACTTCAACAGTTGGGTTGCCTCTTGAATCAAGTATTTGGCGAGCTAAAACATCTTCTATATATGTTGGCATAACTCTTCTCCTTTTATAAACACTATCTTTACATTTGAAAGTATCGCATAAATATATAATTTTTTTCAGTTTATTACTGGATATTCTTAATATTTTTTAAAATCGAAAAATTTTCTATTCTACTGATTGTTAGATTATTACTAAAATGATTTTTGTACATCCGTCTAATGTTATATTTTTTCAAAAGTGTGAGAATGTAAAAAAAGGAGTATTTATGAGTGGATGTATATTGTTTTTTGATTTGAAAGAGTCTGAAAAAAGTATTTTGAAAGAATTTGATTTAGATGGAAAAGAAATTTTATTTTTTAAAGAAAATTTAAATCTTAATACTGTAAAATTACTGTCAGAAGATTTGCGAAAGAAAACAGAAGCAATATCGGTTTTTATAACTTCTGAATTAACAGAAGATGTTATAAATCAATTTGAAAATTTGAAATTGATTGCAACACGTTCGACAGGTATAAATCATATTGATTTAGAAACTTGTAAGAATAGAAATATAGAAGTTAAAAATGTTAAATCTTATGGCGGAAAAGCTGTTGCTCAATTTACTTTTGCTCTTATTCTTTCATTGGTTAGAAAAGTCATACCTGCTTTTGAAGATGTAAAACGTCATATTATAAATATTTCAAGTTATGAGGGTCGAAATTTGAATAATTTAGTCTTGGGTGTCGTAAGCACTGGAGAAATTGGGAAATGTGTTTGTGAGCTTGCTTGTGCTTTTGGTATGAAAGTTCTGGCTTATGATATTGAGCATAAAGAAGAATTGAAAAGTTTAGAAAATTTTGAATATGTTTCTTTTGAAAATTTAATAAAAAATTCAGATATTATAACTATTCACAGTCCTTTTGTTTCAGATAATTATCATCTTTTTGGCGCAAAAGAGTTTGAAAAAATGAAAGAAAATTCTTATTTGATAAATACTTCTAGAGGTGAACTTGTTGATATAAATGCTCTTTATCAGGCAATGCTTTTGAATGAGATAAAAGGTTGCGCGTTAGATGTTGTTGAATGTGAAAATATTAGTTTTTTTGATACAAATACTTTGAAAAAGTTGAAAGATTCTACTAAAAAATGTCTTGAAAAATCGATAGTTTTACAAAAAATGGCAGAACTTCCGAATGTGATAATTACTCCTCATATTGCATATAATACAAAAGATGCGATTGAAGAAATCTTAGAGGTGACAATGCAAAATCTAGGTATATAGTTCAAAAAAATAAGCAAAAATAAAACCGACAGACTGTCGGTTAAAAACTACGTATTAGAAGAGAGGAATTAGAGAGTGTGGTCGAAAACTCAACCACACTCATGATATGCCACGTTTTTTAATTTTTATAACAGAATTTGAAAAAAAATATCGATTTTTGTTACATTTCTTATCATGTTGATTCAAATTTTGCAAAAAATAGTTACAAATAGACTAATTTTATAAATATTGCTACAATCGTCTAATGGATAATTTAATAGAAAAATTAAAAGAAATTGGTTTTAACACCTATGAAGCAAAGGTGTATTTAGCGTTATTGAAAAAACATCCTGCAACTGGTTATGAGATAGGTCAAATATCAGGTATTCCACAAGCAAGAGCTTATGATACTTTGAAAAAACTTGAAAAGGACATGATTGTCGTTGCTGATAAATCAAAACCTGTTAAATATACTCCAGTAAGACCGGTTGAGGTAACAAGAAGAATAAAAAAGAAATTTTCTGCATCGATTGATTATTTGGATAAAAATTTACCAATAGTAAAAGATGTTGTCACAGAAACGATAAAAGAAGAATATGGTTTTGAAAAGTTTAGTGAAAATATAAAAGATATTTTAAGTAGTGCAAAAAAGGAAATTTATATTGAATTAGCAGCAGATGAATATAAGATTTTACAACCATATTTGTTAGCTGCATATAATAGAGGTGTAGAAGTTAAAATTTTGGGTATCGGAAATTTTCAATGTACTTTTGGAAGTTTTATAAGTCATGCTAAATTTGATTTAGAAAAAACATTAGATAATAGTTTTTTGTGTGTTGCTGTTGATAATAATGAAATTTTCTTTGGTAATGTCGTAAAAAAAGAATTGTCTAAAAGCTCTTTTATAAGAGCAAGAATGAAATTGGTTGTCTTTTTAGTGAAAGAGTATATTTTGCATGACATGTATTTAGCACAAGTGGAACAAGACATGTCTGAACAATTAATTTCGACTTACGGAAGAAATTTAAAAATTCTTAAAGATAAGATAATGGGCTATAAATAAGGCTTTTAGATAAGTTTAAAAAAGTTTACTTTTAATATAAATTTTAAGTATTACAATTATAAAAAAGAGGAATTTAAAATTTAATTCTTGGGAAAAGGGGTATCGAATGGAAGGATATTGTTTTGAATTAATTACCGGACCAATGAGTTGTGGTAAAACAGAAGAATTGCTTAGAAGAATAAGACGTGCAATTATTGCGAAAAAGAAAGTAAAAGTCATTTCACCTGAAGTTGATACTCGTGCAAATGGTGATTATATCGAATCAAGAAATGGTTTATGGTTAGAAGCTATAAAGGTTAAAAATTCTGCTCAAATTTTGAGTAAAGTTAAACCTGATGATGAAATTGTAGCGATTGATGAATTACAATTTTTTGACGAACATATTGTAAAAGTTATTTCAAGACTTATGTCTGAAGGAAAGAAAATTATCGGTACTGGTTTGGACTTAGATTTTAAATCAGAGCCATTTGGTCACATGCCTGAATTGTTGTGTATCGCAACAAGAGTTGATAAACTTACTGCAGTATGTATGAAATGCGGTTGTGACGAAGCAACAAGAACTCAAAGATTAATTGACGGTAAACCTGCTGATAAAAGTTCTCCATTGATTATGATAGGTGGAGATGAAACTTACGAAGCAAGATGTGTAAAATGTTATGAATTACCCGATATAAAAGGTCAAAAGAAAGAACACGAATTTAAATTGTTACCTTTTACAAGGGTTTAATATTTTAAAAAAGTAATTGTTTTATTGGAGTATGTTTTTTGTTTAATAACTTCAAGTTCAAATGAAGTTGTATTGACAGAAGTAACATGCTCCAATATTATTATTCCACCTTTTTTTATTGAATTTGTTTGAATGATTTTAGAAATACATTCTTCATAAATTCCGCTAAAATATGGTGGATCGATAAATATTACGTCAAATGTTTCTGTTTGCTTTTCGATTAACTTTAAGCTGTTTCCAATGTATAAATTTGGTTTTATGTTAAGTGTTTTATAGTTTTCTTTTATAATGTTTGCTACTTTTATGTTTTTTTCAAAACAAACAACTTTTTGAAACCCTCTTGAAATTGCTTCTAGTCCCATAATTCCTGAGCCAGAAAACATATCAAGAAATGAACATTCTTTGAAATCAACAATAGAATACAGGCATGAAAAAATTCCCTCACGTGCTTTTGATAATGTTGGTCTGGTTATTTTTTCATCGGGAGCTTTTATTTTTCGTCCGTTATATATTCCGCCTGTAATATTCATAAGTCAAAGTATATCATATAAAACAAAAAATAACGTCTGTTTTTTATAAAAAACAGACGTTCAAAAAATAACCAATCTT
>JAKSUT010000033.1 GCA_024408705.1 bacterium
AAAGATTTTTACCTTTTTTAGTATCCATCAAATAATGAATTAAAGCATTTTGAGCAGCGATATTGTTATTAACATCAGTATTTTTCAATGCCAAATCCATATCTTTAATACCGTTTATGATTTCATCAATATCAATACCAACCAATGCTAAAGGCAACAAGCCAACAGCTGAAAATACTGAAAATCTACCACCAACATCATCTGGAACTACAAATGATTTATAACCTTCTTGGTCTGCAAGTTGTCTTAAAATTCCTAATTGTTTATCAGTAGTTACAACAATATTTTTTCTATAATTGTCACCTAATTCTTGTTCCAAAATGTCTTTTAGAATCATATATTGTGACATTGTTTCTGCTGTTGAACCAGATTTTGTAATAACATTAACCAAAGTACGACTCAAATCTAACAAATCTAACATTCCGCTGATTTGGTCAGGATCAATATTATCTAAAAAGAATATTCTAGGTAAACCTTCTCTTTGTTCAGGAGTAAGCATATTCCAATAAGGTTTCAACAAAGCTTCTGAAATAGCCATTCCACCTAATGATGAGCCACCAATACCTAAAACTAAAATATTATCAAATCTGCCACTTACAATTGCAGCATATTCTTTAACTAACCAAACTGTTTCTTCATTATAACCAAGATTCATCCATTGTAACCATTGACCTGGTTTGTCTTTTCTCTTGTTTAAATTAGAAATAATTTCCGCAATTCTATCTCTATATGAATCAAATTCTGCTTGAATATCTAATCCGTTCTCTTCCCCAATCATATCAGACATTACATTACGGTAGTCCAGTTTAATCATTTATAAATCCTTCTATACAAAACTAACACACACTATAAGGTGCTCACAATCAATATAGAAATTGTATATTATAAAAATAAAAAATAAAGTGTACAAATCAGAATTGTTAAGAAATATAAACTAATTTATTTTCGTTTGATTTTACCTTGCTCTTTATACAATTTACTGAAATTTGAACGTGTTTGGTCATAATTTTGAATAGTAACTTTCAAAGCTTTATTAACCATAGTAAATAAAATAGGGAAAGACAAAGATAAAGTTATAACAACCAAAAGCACATGAACGATAAAATTTCTTTGACGTCTTGTTTTTAAACCATCTTCAGAAAAAATAGCTTGTTCTCTAATTACCGTATTAATAATTTTACGTCTTTCATTAACAGATAAATTTTCCATAAAAGGAATATTATCAGGATCAACGTGAATTACATATTTTTTTACTTCTGTTTCAACATTTACTTCAGGCAAAACTACTCTTGGTTTTACCTCTTTTGACTCTCCTTCATTCAAAAACAATTCAGACGCAGTTTCATTAGTATCAGAAGCAGCAGCAACTTCTTCAGGAGCTTGTCCTGAAAGTTTTTTTTCAACATTAGTTTTGATTTTGTCTTTCAAATCGTCAAAATCAAAAATGTTGTCACTAAATTCAGTATTATCTAAAGGGTTAACTTCGAATGCGTCCATGCTACCTTCTTTGAAGTTTTAATATCAAAAAATTTTTTTGTGATAAACTAACTATTATAATTATACATTACTTTATATCATAGAGCAATACAACGGAAGAAGAAATAGGTCAATGAATATAGAAAAAGAAAAACTTATAAAAAATATTAAAGAATTAAAAAACGCTAAAATCCTTGTTATTGGTGACTTAGCACTTGACGAAATGATTTATGGTGATACAGAAAGAATTTCTAGAGAAGCACCTGTGTTAATTCTACAACACACTCACACAAATCTAATTTTAGGTGGAGCATCAAACGCTGCACACAACGCTTCTACTATAAACAATGGTCAAGTTGCAGTTATTGGCGTAATCGGAGAAGATTACCACGCAGGACAATTAGTTGAAACATTCAAAAAAGCAAATATTGAAACAAAATATTTAATAAAAGACAGAACAAGAAAAACAATTACAAAGACAAGAATATCAGGTTCTTGCTCTCAATCAATAACACAACAAATTGTGAGAATTGATAGACAAACAAATGCTCCTGTTTGCGAAGCAACAGAAAATAAAATCATAAAAAATATGGAAAAGGCAATTCCACTTTATGACGGAATTATCCTTTCTGACTACCATATAGGAACTCTTACACAAAGAATTATCAACAAAGCCATTGAATTGGCAAACAAACATAATAAAGTCATAGTAGTTGATGCACAAAAAGATTTAGACAACTACAAAGGCGTTACATCAATGACACCAAACCTACCAGATACCCAAAAATTTGTTGGGTATTTCATAAAAAATGACGAACAAATGGAAAAGGCAGGAAGAACATTACTTAACGCAGCAAACTCAAAAGCAGTTCTTATCACTTGCGGTTCAGACGGTATGGCATCATTTGATGAAACAGGAAAAATGACAAAAATCCCAGTATTTAACAAATCAAAAGTTTTTGATGTTACAGGTGCTGGAGACACAGTTACAGCAACATATACAATGGCTCTTGCAATTGGTGCAAAACCTGAATATGCGGCTGTTATCGGTAACATTGCTGCAAGTATTGTTATCAAACAATTTGGATGTGCAACAACATCTATCGACGAAATATTAGAAAACTTAGAAAGGATTGATTTATAATGAAAAAAATCACACCACTTGATATTATAATGGTAATCATAATTTTAGCTATATTGCTTGTAGGCTTTGTTACTTTCAAACATTACAGACAAACCGCAGGCAAACAAATTGAATCAACTTCTCCAATTTCATTCCAAGTATTTTTACGTGGAGTAACACTTACAGGAGGAGAAAACCCTATCGTTACTGGCGAAAAAACTTTTATAACAATAAGAAACGTACCTTATACAGATTTAAAAGTTGTTGATAGCCACATTGAAACAAAAAAAGTTTCTCTACCATCTTCAACAAAAGATTTTATAATTGTTGATGACCAATCTCAATATATGATGTACGACATCATTGTTACATTAACAGACGTCGCAAAAATCACAAAAGACGGCCCCGTTGTTGGGGGAAACAAAATCAAAATCGGTTTGCCAATTACACTTGAAGGACAAACTTACAAAATCAATGGTACTGTTTCTAACGTAGAAATTCTTGACGATAATTACAAACCTGTAAATGCTAGTCAAAATGAAGCAGAAGCGCTACCTCAAGTTGAAGAGCCAAGACCAGAGCCACAAAAACTTCCACAAGAATAGTAAGGATAAAAAATGAGTACAACTGACAAAAATTGTGGCTTGATAATTTCAAGTATAAATTCCATACTAAATTTTTCTCAAAATACATTCAAATATTTATGGGAAAACAGTTATTTTGCGCAAAATATAGACAATATGATATTTGCAACAATTATTGCAGTATTTGTTTTGTCTACATTCGCATCATCATCTTTGCTTGGCTCAATAGCATTAATTACATTTGGTTTAACAGTTATAAAAACTCTTATAAAACCTAATGAAAAACTTGAAATGAACTTATTTGAAAAGTTTTTACTTGTATATTTTCTATTTGTAATAGTAAGTTTAGCAGGCTCAACTCTCTTTCATCTAAGTCTTAAAGGTTTTACAAAAACTTTTACGTATATGGGTTTTTATTTTTCATTAGTTCAATACTACAAAAACAACCTTAATAAAATTCCGCTAACAATGGAAATAATCGCTATCCTAGCAACAATTCAAGGTTTGATAGGTTTCACACAAAACTTTGCAAGTGTCGGCGAAATTTCAACTTGGCAAGATGTTACAAGAATAAACGAAGAAGAAGTAATGACCAGAGTTTATGGAACACTACAACCTTTCAACCCAAATCTTTTCGGCGGATACTTAGTTGTTACAATACCTTGCATAATGGGTGCATTATTTACGGCATTAAACAAAAAGAACATACAAAATTTAATCTTATATTTTGTATCACTTGGAATTACAACTGTTGCCTTACTTTTAAGCGGTTGTAGAGGTGCATACATCGGACTTTTGGCAATTGCAGTTTGCGCTTTAGGTTTTATCGCAAAATTCATTTGGGATAACAATTTAGAAAAATTTAAAAAATTATATATTTCTTTTATAGGAACTCTTACAGCAATTGCTTGTAGTGCCGCCGTTCTAGTTACACCACTTAGAGCAAGAATTATCTCTATTTTTGCAATGAGAAGTGACTCTTCAACTTCATTCAGATTTAATGTATATCAAGCTGCAATACAAATGGCAAAAGATAATTGGCTACTTGGCATTGGCGTTGGAAACCAAAATTTCAGAGAAATCTACGGACTTTATATGCGAACTGGATTTGATGCATTAAGTTGCTATTGCATATATTTAGAAACAATAGTTGAAAGCGGAATATTTGCACTAATTGCTTTTCTAGGTTTCTTAGGTTTCTTAATCACAAACGCATTCCGTTTTGCGCTAACAACAAAAAATCTTCAAAAACTAATAATCGTAACTTGCTCAATAATTTCAGTTATCGCGGTTATGGTACACGGTATGGTTGATACTGTATTTTTCAGACCACAAATTCAATTTGTATTTTGGGCAGTTGTCAGCTTCATTTCAGCTGAATTAAACCCACAAAATTGCGACTGCGATTAATGAAAATATTGTTATCATTAAAAACAATAGTGCAACGATTTTGAAAAATCTATCATCATTAGAATAAATTTCTTCTTCGAAATCAATATCTTTAAAAAAATTTTTAGTATAATCGAATTTTGAATCAGCTTTTGTTTTTTCAAAGGAATCTTGCAAAAATTTTTCAATATAATAAAGGTTATCGACACTTTTTCTTATCTTTGGGTTAGAAACAATAGCCTTTTTTACTTTTAAATTTTCTGAATCAGATAATTCTTTATCAATATATGCGGAAATATTTTCAAACAATTGCGCAGAATAATCAGATTTTTCAGAATTATAAAAATTTTGAGCTTCAAATTTTTTGATTTTATATATTTCAAGCATTTCATCATATTTATCTTTGCATTTTTTGCAGACTGCTAAATGACGTGTAACCATATCTTTTAAATTCACAGTCAATTTATCCTCTACATAAAAACACAACAACGCGCTAACTTGATCACAATTTAACGATTTTGACATGATTTCTCCTTTTTAAATATAATTTGCTAAATCTTTTTGCAACTTTTCTCTTGCTCTTGCAATACGTGATTTAACAGTTCCAACAGTGGATTTTGTGACATTTGCAATTTCATCATAAGAAAGTCCTGAAAAAACTCTCAAAACAATCGCAATCCTATTGTTTTCTGGCAAATTTTTTATTTTATTTCTAATTATTTTATCCAATTCTTGTGATAAAACTTTTTCTACAGGTTTATTTTTTAAATCAGGAATTTGCAGATAATGACTATCATCACCTTGACTATCTTCGATTGAAATTGTATTTATACGTTTCTTTTTTTTTCTTAAATCATCATAAAAAACATTTAAAACAATTTGATTTAACCAAGACTTAAAATTCTTGATATTTTTAAGATTTTTTATAGAACGTGACATATTTATCAATGCTTCCTGAGTCATATCAGAAACAACATTTGAATCAGAACTTAAATACATTAATGTTGCATATACATTCTTCTGTTCACGTCTTATAAGCTCTTCTAATGCCTTATAATCATTTTTTTGTGCAAGTAAGAGTAATTCTGATATTGGAATATTTTTATATATGAATTTATACATTTTTCACCTAAAATATACACAAGAACAGAATAAAAAATAAAAAGAGGATTTGCACACTCTTTGTTATATAATCAACTAGGGTATTTCTTAAAAGTAAAAATATAAATAAAATTATGAATATAAAACTAAAAAAACAACTTATTGAAATAAAAACAAAAAATAGAAAACTAATACATTTTGAAATTTCTAAAGACTCAAAAGAAGATGCAATACTAAATGAAATCGCATCTTTAATCAAAGATAAAAAAACAATATTAGCACTTACATTTAAAGAAATTTCTGATAAAAAAGCAATAGAACTTTGCGCTAAAATCAAACAACTTTGTGAAATATTTGATTGCTCCTTTGCAATCAATTTTCGCGCCGATATTGCCTTTTTAACTTGCGCAGATGCACTTATCCTTGACGAAAATTCAATTACTAAAACACAAGCAGAAAAAATCGTCACAGAAGAAACTCTAATTGGTTTCACAAAAAACGGCGAACTAATATTTGAAGAATAAGTTATAAATCTGCAATAATCGGCAACGATTTTACTTCATAAAAAACAGAAGCAGCAGAAACAAATTCTTTGTTATTTGCACTTACATAAAACTCTTCACTTTGAGTTGAATTTTCATTAATCAAGCCTAAGTTTTCCATATCAGATTTTACAAACTCTGCAAAAAATTTAGATGGATCGATAAACATATCTTTTGGTGCGAATTTTGACAAAATATTTATCAAATATGGATAATGAGTACAGCCAAGAATAATTTTTTCTGGCTTGTTTTCCAACATCAAATCTAAATCTTGTTTTATAATTTGAATACTTTCACTACTATTCTGAAGTCCTTTTTCCACAATTTCGACCCATTTTGGACACGCTTGTTCATATACTTGCAAACTACTATTATGTAATTTTAATTCTTTTGAATAAGCGTGAGAATTTATAGTTGCACAAGTTGCAAAAACCCCAACGCTCTTTATACCAGATTGTGCAATAACCTTTGCACAAGATTGAATAATCGGATAAACCTTAAACGAATAATTATTTTTTAACTCCTCATACACATTTGCAGATGTTGTATTACAAGCCATCAAAACCGCTTTTACATTCTTTGTTTCTAAAAATTTAAAAACTTTATCTGCTAAAACAATTAATTCAGACTTAGTTTTTGCACCGTAAGGACTATTTTTCAAATCACCAAAATACACATAACTTTCTTTTGGCAAAAGCTTTTTAAATTTGTCAAAAACAGTCAGTCCTCCGACACCTGAGTCAAAAAATGCTATTTTTCCTTCTTTATCAATCATTATAATAACCTTCTAAAAAATTTTATCAAGAACACATAAAAAAATAAAGAAATTAAACTCTATTTTAATTTAAAATACGACATAATCCCTTCTGCAATGGCTTTTGCTGTTTGCTGTTTTCTTTTATCTGTAATCAAATCATTTCTCTCATCATCGTTTGAAATAAAACCTATTTCACAAAGAATTGCAGGGACTTCCGTATGATTTATCACATAGAATTTAGACTTAAATAACCCTCTATCCGGAGATTTTATATAACTTGCAATTTTTGAATGAACACTTGAAGCTAAATCTAAACTTTCATCATGATAATAATGTGTTTCTACACCGCAAATTTCAGGACGTACACTTGCATTGACATGAACGCTGACAAAAATATCAGGTTTAGCAGTTGCAGCTACTTGAGTTCTTTGTTGCAAAGGAATAAAAACATCTGTAGAACGTGTCATAATAACTTTCACACCTTTTGTTTCAAGAATAGATTTTACGCGTTTTGCTACGTCTAAATTAATATCTTTTTCATTTATACCTGCACGCATAGCACCAAAATCAGTACCGCCATGACCGGCATCTAAAACAACAACTCTTTGAGCGCCTTTATTTCTGTGAACAAACAAAATTTTTGTTTGAGTAGCAGGAGCAATAGCTGTCGCTTGAGGAGTTACGTTCATTCCTTTCAAAGATATTTTTACTGTTTTTCCATCTGCACCCAAATATGTGTTTACACTAGCACTTGCAGAAAGAGGCAATACCAATTTCAAACCAATTTTTGGTAAAATATCCAAACTCATATTTTTAAATGCGGAATTTTCGACAGTATTTTTATAAGCATTTTGGTTAAATCTTGAAGTATTATAAAAATTTATAGTTAAATCTGAACCACTACGTTTTACACCATGAACAACAGGAGAACTAAAAACAATAGTAAAATCTGATGTATCGTCTTTATTAGTATTTACGTAATACGCAACTGCATCATTTGTTGTGTTAAACAAATTTGCAAAATTTTGAGGATTTTCTTTTACAAAAAACATTGATTGCCCATCAGACGAAAATATTGGAAAATATTTTGTCGTCTCTGGAGAATAAATAATCACACGCACTTTATTTTGCGAAAATTGACTTACCTTAATCGATTCTTCTCCAATTGGAAACGTTTTATTCACTAAAGATGGGTTTAAAACTGCATTTGGAATATCAAAAACAACTCTTGACGGATTAGACAAATACATTGGTTTTTCAACATTTACCGTACCAAAACCACTTACCAAAAAACCTGTGCTTTTTGCATTTACTGTATTTAGAAAATATTTTGATTTTAATTTCAAATCCTTTGTTACGGCAGAAGTTTTTACAGGTTGCGTTTGAACCTGAAAACTTTTTTGAATTTGGTCAATCATATAAGCTGAATCAGCTTTTTTTGCTTGCGCGTTTATATTATCAATTTCTTCATTCGAAATAGACAAATTTTCATAAAATTCACTACTTGAAGTTCTTGAATCACTATATATATTTTGAAAATATTCGCTTTTTAAAACCGTTCCCTTAAGATTGATTACAATGTTATTATTTATTTTCAAAAGATTTAATTTAGTAACGTCATAATTATCTGCGACATACATTACAACTCTTACTTTATAAGGATTTGTAGAAAATTGATTAATTTTTATTTGCTTAATTCCACCGCTATTAAAATACCAATTTTCTTTATTTGAAACAAGATGAGCTGAATTTAAATCAAAATATATTCTTTTAGGGTTTTGCAATTTAACCAATTTAATATTATTAGCAACGCTCATATTGTATGTATCAGGAGATGTCAAAAATATCATTGAAGTAGATGTGTCAAAGTTTACAGATGTTATTTTATAAACATTTTCGGCAAAACACATCTGACAACAAAAAAATATTAAAAATAATATATATAAAAATTTTCTAATCATTTAACAATCTCTATGTGGGATTTCCACAAGAATATTATAATATTTTTAACTTTCAACTTCAAAATTGTAACTTTTTTTAATCTATTTGAAAACATTAAAAAAGACAGTATAATTAGATTATAGATTAGGGAGCGGAAATTATGGCAAGATGGTACGACAATAACCCTCAAGCAACAGAGGTATTTAACCTTATACAAAGTTTAGATGAAACATCTCAACAAATACTATCTGACAATATTATTCATATTGTGAACCAAATAAAAAATGTAAAAAAAGAAAACGTAGAAAAAGAATTGAGTCTTGGACTAGACAGAGTTCTTGGATTATACAAAAGTTCAAACGCAAGAAGATGGTATGACCAAAATAGTGAACTATCAAACGCGATAAGAATGTTGTCTGCTCAACCAGAAGAAGATTTTAATAACATAATGGAAGGGCTATATAACTCTTTAAAAGAAGCAACAAACAAAGAATAAATTAGTATTTACATTAAAATCTTAACCAAAATTTCTAAGCAAAAAGGTTTATTTTACTAATATTTTTGGCGTTTTATCCGAATTAAAAAAATACAACAAGAAAGGATAAAAAAATGGCAAAAATATTAGAAAACAACACTGGAAGAAAAACAATAAGAATTTCATCATTTGAAATTTTAGAAATCGTCAAAGAATATCAACAAATTATAAAAGGAAAAACTCATTACCAAGACGCACTAGACGCACTTGGAAACACTGTTCTTTTTCTACCTGAAGACTAACTATTCTTCAACCCATTTAAAGCTTTGAACATAATCTTCACCATTGATATTACCTTTAATTTTAACGGTGAAAATACGATACGCTTTATCATTAAATTCAAAAGCAGGAATTTTATTCAAATTTTTAACAAGTTCAGATTGTTCCGAACTATTCAAATTTACCCCTGGGATAATATTAAACAAAGTATTTATTGAAGTATTACCTATAACACCTAGAACATTCGATATTTTCTTTGAAACTCTACCATAAATATCTAAATCTGCAGTTGTACGTGCAAAATTATATGAGCCTAACAAGAACAAGCTTAAATCACGACCTTTAGTAAAGATTTGAATATCATTTGAAACACCTGAGTGAACAGAGAAAGTACCATTGATATTTTCAAAAGCACCTGTTTTTAATGGTGTAATCAATTCTATCAAACTATTTATTGTAATTCCAGTTATACCACTTTTTACTAAGTTTCCTGCTTTTAACAAATATTCTAAAGAACCTAATTTTGGCATTCTACCATTTTGAACTTTAAATCCACCTCTGCCATTTAATGTTTTCATACAAGTTTTATGAGTTTTAGCATTACAAGAAAGCTGAACTTCTCCATACAAATCACCATATAATTGATTTGGCAAATCTAACATTGAAGTAAAGAATTTGTTTGCAGAAACATCTGTGATATACAAATCCACATTTGTATTATTATTTTTCAAATTATATTTAAAATCACCACTTATACTACCTTTTGCAGCATAAAATTTAAAATCTTTAACATTGAAAACTTCATCATAAAAAGACAAATGTGTATCAAAATCTGTTGCGTCAAATTGTTTTGAGAATATACGTTTTGCTCTCACATGCAATGATTTTATTGAAACATCTTTTACATCAAAATTTGATTTTTTCTCAGAAGAAAACATCTTATCAACACTGCCTTCAATAGATAATTTATCAAGACTTGAAACAAATCTATCCAAATTCAAAGTATCAATTGCAACAGCAGCTTTGTCAAACACATAAGGTGGTTTTAGGCTATTATTCATTACAGAATAAAATTTAACAGCGCTTGAGAAGAACTCTCCTCTTGAATTTATTTCAATAACTTTATCTTTAAAATTCAAACTTATATTTTTTATCGTCGTATCTAAAAACGGAATATCAATACCGACAAGAGAAAGTTTACCAGTAAATTTTGGAGAATTAATATTCCCCGTCAAATTCAAATTAGATTCAAAAGTTCCGTGTTTTATTAAAGGTTTTTTGAATATAACATTAAAAAATCTTGCATCTGTTGGATTTATAGTTTTTATTTTTATACTTTCAACATTTATTGATTTGCCGATAAATTTGAAACTTCCTTTGATATCTACTTGCGGTACTGTAGAGATTTTATTATTTTGAGAAGGAATTAATTTATCATATTTTATATCGTTTATTCTCACTGTTTTATCTTTAAATACATCAATATCAGATGTGATTTTTACAGAATTTTCTGACTCACCTAAAGTTGCACCCATATAATACAAACTTGAGCCTTCATGAATATTCAAAATCGATTTTACATTTAACGAATCCAACACTCCTACAGCTTTTATAGAATAATCTATATCACCTTTTGCAATAAGAGGATAAAGCATTTTTTTGTTCAAATAATTATCAATAAATTTTTGACTTGATTTTGATGAAACATAAATATCCACATACGGAATTTTGAAAACATTTGAAATAACACCGTTTACAAACACTGGTTTTGAATCAAAAACACTATTTATTTTTCTTACAAAAAGTTTATTTCCGTTTATTTCAATATTTCCACTCAAAACGGTTATTGGCATTTTGTTGAACATCAAATCAACATTATTCAAATTCAATTTAGTATAAACAAGTTTATCTTTAATTTTACCAATAACTCTTAATCTTTTATTTCCTATAAGTGGAAACAAATCAAAATCAGCATCACTATTTAAGAAACTAACATTACCAAAAACATTTTTAATTTTTATAGGCAATCTTTTTACTACAAAATCGTTTCCTAAAAATTTTATATTTCCTGAGACATCAACATTTTTACCAATTTCAAAATCTTCAATATTTTTAACTTTACCCTTCAATTGAAAATTCAAACTAATATTTCCTGAAGTTGCTTCAAGCATCTTTGGAATATCAGAAGAAAAATCTAACATCGGTGATTTTTCCAAAATCTTAACAAGTTTAAAAAGATTTTGATTTGGCAAATTAACAAAAAATGATAATTTCCCATTCAAATCACAATCACCTACAATTTTTATATGTTTTGAATTTAAATAAGCTTGAGTAGTAGCAAAATGAGTATCCTTTTTGTTAAAAGTTAAATACCCCGTAGCTTTTTCTGCAACGGCGGCTATGTCATTAAAACTTGCTGTCGCATTTTTAAAATTAAATCTACCATACAACTCAACTGAAGATTTATTTCCTTTAGTTTTCAAATTAATATTTCCTAATCCATTGATTTTCATCTCTGGAACAGGTCCTAAATCAAAACCAAAAACTTCATGAACAGGATTTAAAATAACTTCTGCTAATGACAAATCTACATTTTCAGAACTTGTAATTGATAAATAAGAATTTCTTTTACCATACATCTCAATGATGCCTTTTACATCAACAAATTCTTTTTCACTTGCAGGAATATGAGAATCTAAATCAATTTTTTCACCCAAAAACTTCATACGAATTGTAGCTTTTGGAATTGACATCGGATGTAAAATATATAAATTTGTCAAATTAACATTACCAATAACTTTTGGCTTTTTAGCATTACCATTTACATTCAAATTCATATCGACATCAGAATATACGCCATATTTTTTCATCAATGGAATATCAATTGCAATATCTGGAATATTTGAATTTGGTAATAATTCAAGAATATCTTCGGCTTTAAATTTATTTGACAAAACATTCAATTTCAAAGCAGGATTATTTGAATCTACACGTTTTATTGTTCCGTCTATTTCTATGTTTGAATTATTAAATTTAATATTTGAAGATACAATTTCTAAAACATCTTTTGAAACTATCAAATTAGAATTAAAATTAATTTTCTTTGGAATATCTATGTTATTACCATTTTTAGTAAACAATTTAAAACTATCAAAAGATATTTTGCTATCTATATTCTTTTTACCAATAATTTTTTTGCTTGTTTTAGCTTCAACATTGATTAAACCCGCAATATTTTTAACTTCACCTTTTGTTGCAAAATTCAAATATGGTGAAATTGTTGCCAAATCAAAGTTCTTTAAACTTCCGTCAAATACAATATCATTTTTAGCAAAAGTTTTTTTCAACGGCAACGCAAAATTAACTTTTGCATTTAAAGATGATTTTTTTG